>JAKUSY010000759.1 GCA_022451445.1 Planctomycetota bacterium | reverse complement strand
GGATAAGCTGGTCTGCACCGAGGTCGTTTATCGAGCCTTCGGAGGCAACTCGGGAAAGATAAAATTCAATACCGAAAGTTACTCGGCGGTCAAAGATATCATGGGGCGCCCGACGATGCCGGCCAGTCACCTGGTCTGGAGATTCCGGCAGGATCGGCTTGACGGCAAGCCCCAGTTTGAATTGATAGCGTTCCTGGAGGCGCAGGATAAACAGATCAACTTCAGCCTCAAGGCGCTGTTCGTTGCCTGCGCCTTCTGCGCCTTCATGATGGCTTTACTGATTTGCCACCTGGGAGTGAAGACCTTCAAGGGACGCCTCGTATTCGTGATTCTCCTCGTGGCCTTCTCCATCCCGGCCGTCATTTCTTATCGCAAGATAATCCCGGGGGAGGATGAGAAGAAAAGTGAGTTTGTTTTTAAGGAGGCGAAAGAATTCGAAGCCACGCGGGAATTGAAGGGATTGACCTGGTGGAATTACCTGGAGAAGGGGCTGATCAAGTAGAAGCCTGGATTGAAGGAAAGGATGTCTCACTTGGGCAAAGCTGAACAAGCCGACATTGCGGAGCCTGCGGATACCGCGGAATCCACCTGCTCGGTGGATGTGCATACGCATATTTTCTGCTGGGGTGAGAATCCCGAGGAGGGCTATCTGTCCGAGAACACTCGCAAGGCGTGGAAGACACGGTTTGTTCTTCGATTTTCAGGAATACTGAAGGAGCCTGGCGAAACGATCAGCGAGAAGATGCGCAACAGGCTGATTCGACACATCCAGACCTCGGGGCTGGACTACGCCGTGGTGCTGGCGCAGGACGCCGTGTACCACGAGGACGGCTCCCGCAACGATCCTGATACGCACTTCTACGTCTCGAACGACCACGTCTTCAACCTGGCGAGGGATTGTTCCCAGGTCCTGCCGGGCTGCTCGATCAACCCGATTCGCAGTGACGCGTTGAAAGAGCTGGAGCGCTGCCGCGCCGCGGGCGCGCGCCTGGTCAAGCTGCACACGGCTATCCAGGGTGTCGACCCATCGCGAGCTGAGTTTGACCCGTTCTACAAGCTGGCCAACGAGCTGGGCGTGGTGCTGATGTTCCACACCGGCTGGGAGCATTCCTGCAAGGTGGTCTCTCAGCAATTCACCGACCCCCTGAAGCTGGAGCGTCCGCTCGACCATGGCGGGCCGGTGATCGCCGCTCACTGCGGAAGCTGCGCCTGGTACGACAAGGAACAATACTACCCCCGGTTTGTAGAGATGATGAACCGCTACGAAAACCTCTTCGGCGACACGGCCATCATGGCGAGCATGAATCGCGGGTTTTCACTGCGGCGAATGCGCCGTGAAGAGGAATGGCTCAAGCGTCGTATCCTGCACGGCAGCGACTATCCCTTTCCAACCGCTCACCTGCCGTTCCTGTTCCGTACCGGCCTCTTTCCCTCGGAGAGAAAAAACCCGCTCGATCTGGATCTGCGGGTCAAGAGGTCGTTCAAGTTCGGCCCGGGCTACGCCGGCCAGGTTCTCAAGCTGCTCGGGGTGGAACCATCATCCCCCGTACCTCAGCCGCCTCTGTCAACTCCCGGCGCCCGAGAATAATCTCCAG
>JAKUSY010000758.1 GCA_022451445.1 Planctomycetota bacterium | reverse complement strand
GCCGATTTCTTCATCTCCGTCACGAACATCGACGAGGTGAATATGCTCAGCTGCATGAAAGCCAAGAAGCTGGGCGACCCGATCACTATCGCCGGGATGCGCGACAGTACCTACTCGGACGAGAACTTCAAGCTGACCGAGGAAGACAAAAAGGAGAAGAAAAAAAACGACACCGCTACCGAGGAAGAAAAAGAAGAAGAAAAAGAGGAAGAAAAGGAAGGCGCCGCCAAGGAGATGGGAATCGACCTGGTGCTGGGGACAGAAGATACCGTCGCCCGGCAGATCGGCAACATGATCAAGAGCCCGGGCCTCTCCTCCCACCAATTCCTTCACGGCAGGCGGCTCGTACTCATCGAGAACTCCGTCAAGGACCACTTCCCGGGAATAGGCCAGAAGCTGGGTGAGCTGAAGGATAAAATCCCCAAGCCCGGCAACCTGATCGCCATCCAGAGGGAGTCCGAGTTCATCATCCCCGACGGCAATACCGAGCTGAACGAAAACGACCAGGTCTTTACCCTCACGGTAAACGACAAGGTAGACGAGTACCTGGAGTTCTTCGGATTCCCCAAGCAGGAGGTCCACCAGATACTCATCGTCGGTTGTGGAACAATCGGCTATCACACAGCCCGCTACCTCGAGCAGATCGGCTACTCGCCGACCATCATCGAGTCCGACCACCAGCGCGCCGAGTGGGCCGCGTCACGTTTCAAACGTGCCAAGGTCATGCAATACGATGCGACCCAGATCGACATCATCAGGGAACAGGTCGAGGAAGAGGGTAAAGACGCTGTAGCCGTTCTGCTCAAGGAAGAAGAGAAGGCTCTCCTTATCAGCATGTACGCCAAGCGCCTCGGCGCCCGCCAGGTGATCTGCAGGGTAGATGACTTCAAGTTCGCCCCCATCGCCTACCAGGCCGGGGTCGACAGCCTCATCAGCCCGCAGCGCGCCCTGGCCCAGCGAATTCTCGAGGAGGTTCGGCGCGTGACTCTCACCTCCAACATGCAGGACACCATCGTGCTCGGTGACAACGAAATAGAGATCCTCGATTTCAGAATTCCCCCGGAAGGAAATAAAAAAATCTGCGGGATTGCAATGTCCGAGCTGAATGAAAAAAAACGACTCCCCAAGGGAGCCATGATTGGAGCCCTCCTCAGGGGAGACAGCAGCGAGCCTGAGTTGCCCAGGGGCTCTACGATCATCCATCCGGGCGATCGCGTGATTCTGAGCGTCAAGACAAAGGACATCAAGACGGTGGAGAAACTCTTCGCTCCTGATTCCAGGTAATCAATATTATCGTCGAAGCGAAGGCCGGGCTCCGTCGCCCGTCCCGTACATAGCTGCGGGTAATTCGCCGGGGAAAATACGATGCGGTCACCCTACCTGCTGAGATTCTTCAGCAAGTTCCACATAGCCTTCGGAGGCGTCTTCCTGGTTCCTCTTCTCGTAGAGCTGGTCTATGAAAAGGACCTGGAACTGGACATGCTGCTGGCATGGCTGATGCCGGCGGCGATCATGGGAGCCCTGGGGTTCTACCTGCACCTGAAATACCTGAAAGATTACGCGGAGGAAGATCTTCCCAGCCTCTCAAGGAGGGAAGGT
>JAKUSY010000757.1 GCA_022451445.1 Planctomycetota bacterium | reverse complement strand
GGCCGTCCCGGCAGCCTTCTTTGAAGCGGCCGTTTTCGAGCCTCATTGGGGAACCTTCGGTTTCGGTCCCGAGGTCCCGCTCTTTTTCAACGGCAGGACCCTCCTGGAGCCTCTCAAAACCGAGGGAGGCAGGTCCCTGGTGAGCTTCTCTAAGGATAAGGATTATCTCATCAGCGGTTTCAGCTGGCCGGACACCTCTGACCTGTTGCGGGGCAAACCCTATATGCTCTATCAAAGTCTCGGTTCCGGCCATGTTATCGACTTCGCAGATGATCCGAATTTCAGGGCCCTGTGCCGTTTCCAGCAGAGGCTCTTCTTCAACGGGGTCTTCTTTGGACCGGGTCACTGAGACGCGCAGGGGCTCACCTGCAGAGAGAGGAAAAGCTCCCTATGCCCGGCCATGGGCTGTAGAATCGCGCCTCGGCTTTTCACCTGAGCACGGAGCTATAAGCGATGACCAGTGCGCTGGTCCTTTTGAATCTCGGGACACCCGGTTCGGCGAACGTGAAGGATGTCCGCGCCTACCTGCATGAATTCCTCTCGGATCCGAGGGTGCTCGACATCAATCCCGTGGTGAGATTTCTTCTTCTGCATTGCGTTATCCTGCGCAAGCGCCCGGCTGAATCGGCCGCTGCCTACAGAAAGATCTGGACTGAGCGGGGGTCGCCGCTGCTGTTCCATGGGTTGGACCTGGCGGAAAAGGTCCGGCAGGAAACGCGGGGGGGGATGATCGTCGAGCTTGCCATGCGCTATCAGAGTCCCTCGATTCGCAATGTCCTCACGGGCCTGCGTGAGCGCGGAGTCGATGAGCTCATCCTTTTTCCTCTCTTTCCCCAGTACTCATCAGCGTCCTGGGGCTCCGGAGTGGAGAAGTTCTTCGACGAGGCCGGCCTGCTGTGGGATGAGCCATCGATCAGGGTGGCGCCGCCTTATTACGACCATCCGGCCTTCATCGGGGCCTTCTGTGATGTGGCGCGTCCCATCCTCGATGAACTTCAGCCCGACAGGGTTCTGATGAGCTTCCACGGGGTACCCCAGCGCCATGTGCGGACCGTTTTTCCCGGGCGGCCCGAAAGAGACCTGCTCGGCACCGATGGGGCGGGCGGCGATCACTGTCTCCAGAGTCGGGACTGCTGCGCGGAGATCTGTCCCGCCAACCGCAATTGCTACAGCGCTCATTGTTACGCCACGGCGCGGGCGCTGGCCGCCGGGCTCGAGCTTGGGCCGGAGGGCTGGGAGGTCAGCTTCCAGTCGCGGCTGGGCAGGAAGCCGTGGCTCACTCCCTATACCGATTTCCGGATCGAGGAGCTTCCTGCGGAGGGTGTCGAGAAGGTCGCCGTATTCTGCCCGGCCTTCACCGCCGATTGTCTCGAGACGATCGAGGAGATCGGGATTCGAGCGGACGAAGATTTCCGTGCGGCTGGGGGAAAGGAGCTTCGCCTGATTCCTTCACTGAACTCGGAAGCCACCTGGGTCCGGGCGATCGCGCAGATAATAGACGATACGGTGGGGTTGGATGTCGATGACGACTAACCGGGCCGGCGGATGGTCGCCTCGCCTTTGATGTAGCCCAGCGAGACGAGGAACCTGTCCATCGCGGTT
>JAKUSY010000756.1 GCA_022451445.1 Planctomycetota bacterium | reverse complement strand
TCGAGGGAGATTTTTTCTGCAACCTGTGGCCCCGTGGCAGTATTATATTCCATAGGGGCATCGGAGAGTCGGCTCTCAGGGGCTTTCGGACGCAAGGCAAGAAGTGAGGCGGTGGGCGTCTTAACTGGAGGGGTAAATTGAAAAAGGGGTTCTGTTAATGAGCGACCGCAGGTTTTTCCACTGTCTTCTCATCATGTCCGTCTGCCTCCTGTGCCTGCCGGTTGTCGGTGACGACTCCAAGGATGCTCTCAAGGGCGTATTGAAGGCGCTGCGGTCAGGGGATGCGAAGACCCTGGAGGCCTCCCTCGAGGGGATCATCAAGGTCGGTGGGGAGAAATCCATGAGCGGTCTGTTGAAGCTCGTGGCGAGCGTTCCCGCCACCTCCCAGACAGTTTACTGGAGCCTGCTCGAGGGAATCGCCAGCTTTGTCGACAGGCCGGCCCTTGAGGCATTGGGTGATTATATCTATAAGAACAAGTCCAGGGCGGTTGCCCGCGACCTGCTTCATGCCCTGCAGGCCAGCAGGTCACGGAACGTCGTTTACGCGCTCGCTCCCATTATCCGCAAAGGCTCGAATTCGCTGCGCCTGAAGGCAATCAGGAAGCTGGCCCGGGTTCGCAACCACGAGGCGGTCGATATCCTTGTTGAGGTGGTTAAGGAGGAGGAGAAAAAGTCGCGGGAAGATCCGACCGATTTGATGATCGCCGCGGTAGAGGGCCTCACGATGATCACCAACCAGCAGTTCGGCACCAGCGGAGTGAACTGGGAAGGCTGGTGGAATCAGAACAGGAACAAGCCCCTTCGGATCAGCGCCGCCGCCGACTCTGATTCAAGAACCGGGACCGTGGTGGACCACCTCTCCGGCCTGCGCAAGAAAAGCTTTGCCGGTCTCGAGGAGGCTCCGAAGAAAGGTGTTGTCGTCATCAGCGCGGTCTGGGAGAAGAAGCTCAAGCGCGACCTCAACAATGACCACATGGAGGAGGTCCTTCGCCGGATGGGGATCCCGCATACGGTGGTTCACAGGGAGGATTTTGATAAATTTGACCTGCGGGAGACCGGGGCGATTCTCATCAACTGCGCCCAGTTCCACAAGTTCTGCATCTGTCCGACCTGCAAGCCCGGGGGCAATAAGAACAACCGCCTGTACCGTTGCACCGGCTGCGACAAGCACGACATCTTTGATCCCACCCTGTCGGCCGATTCCATCGAGAAGCTCAAGAAGTTCGTGCTGGCCGGCGGCTACCTCTTCAGCGAGGACTGGATCGTCAAGGAGTTTCTCGAGAAGGCCTTCCCCAAGTTCGTGGCGGCGGGCTACAAGCTTCCCGACCACAATGTCTCGATAGCGCCGGTTCGCGGCATGGCGACTCATCCCTACCTCGAGGGAATCTACGTGGCCCGGGAAGAAGACGAGGCTGACACCTTTGATTTCGGCCTCGACGATCTCGAGGATGAGGCGGGGACGGGGGACGATAACGCCGAAGAGGACGACCTTCCCGACCGCAGCACGGTCGTCGTTGTCAAGCGGGGAGAGGACCACAAGATCGCGCCGGAGCTGCGCAAGATCCGCCACAACTGGCAGATCGATGACGAGAGCTTCGAGTTG
>JAKUSY010000755.1 GCA_022451445.1 Planctomycetota bacterium | reverse complement strand
AAAACAATTTGGGAAAAAATTGAAGATTGCTGCTGCACATGCCACCACCACGTATGCGAACGGTTATTCAGTCAGCTTCAAAAGGAAACGGGAAAGGAGGATTAAGCCATAAAGTACTTAAATTTAAAGTGTTAGGTGTTTCCAAACAGTACGAGTTGAGTAACTCGAAACAAATGAACAGGAGTCAGTAATGAACTGCGGAACCAGCCATTCAAAGTATTTTTTGAGTCTCGCCGCCCTCATCGCGGCGGTTTTCTTCGTCGATTCGTACCTGGGGGCGGCCTGCGTACGGGTGAACAAGCATCCGTCGGCCCACAGTTTTTCCTACGGTAACTCGACGGTCTCCGTCGATGGCCGTTTCCAGGCCGGCGCCTCGCTCTCGAGCCCCGACTGCCCGGGGACTCCCAGCGCCGTGGTCGAGGCCAGCGGCAGCGCCAACCTCAGGGTCTTCGGGAGACGGTACACCTTCCTCGACTCCCAGGCCGAGGTCAGCAATACCTCCCGGGGCTCGAACGTCATCCTCCACGTCGAGATGGGACCGAGAACTCTCATCGATATCGATAACCCCCACCACCGAAGCTGGTCGAGGTCGAGCACCATCACTCTCCTGCGTGCCAGCCGGACCGTCTACGTGGCCGGCGTCCCGATCCAGCTAAGCGTCAGCGTCGGGGTCGGGATCAGGGGAAACCTGCAGCTCCAGCCCGCCTATCCCGTGCAGCTCTCCGGCGGCCTGTCCGCCTGGGCGACGGGAACCGCAGGCGCCTACCTGAATGCCTCGATACTGCGGGTTGGCGTCAGGTCGACCCTGAACCTGCTGAATACGAGCCTGAACTCGAACATGGCCCTGGCGCTCAACCGGGCCTCGGGTGGCGTCAGCCTGAACGTCCGGGCGGTTCGAATCCTGGTTCGGCTCGTGGTCGACCGCAGAACCTGCAGGAGGCGCGGGTGGAGGCTCAGGTGCTCATGGAGAGAGCTCGGCGGAGTAACGGTCGTCGATTACTCACGTGGGAATTTCACCAGGACCCTTCTTTCAAACTGAAGCCAACCCTGATCGCAAAAGAAAGAGAAGAACTCATGAGCACTCGAACGATACTTCCGGCAGTAAAATTTACCGGCAGGCGCAACCCCTTCCCGATCGCTCTCACCCTCGCCCTCCTGCTGGTAACGGGAAGCATCATCCTCATGAGCTCCGACGACGGGCTGGGCCCGGACCGGGCGGTTGGACAGGTCGTCTACGGCCCGGACCGGCCGGCGCCCCGCGCCACCCGGGCCGGGAAGAAGACCGCCCGGCCCCAGCCGCGACTCGATACCGAAGAGAGAACGCACGGGCTCGGCTTCAGTCCCGGAGATTTTCTTCGCTACCGCTTTGAGCGCCGCCGCGAGCTCACCATCGCGGCCATGGCCGCGCCTGGTTCAGCGGGACCGGCCCGCGAGGCCCAGAGCGTGAGCCTGGTGGACATCACCTCGGGAATCCTGTCCCTGCGGGGCTTCGAGGAGCTGGCGGCGGGATGGGTGCTCGGCTTCGAGTTCTCCGAGGTAGAGACCATTGTCGAATCGGCGGAAGTTCCCGGCCTGGAACCGGCGGCTGAACTCTCACGGGAGATGAACG
>JAKUSY010000754.1 GCA_022451445.1 Planctomycetota bacterium | reverse complement strand
CCCGCTCCCTCGCCTAGTAATCGCTGATCTCATCGAGGAGGGAATCCACGCGCATCGCCTCCTGCCGAAGGGCGGTAAGCTCCCCGCGCTTGGCGACGAGTCCATCCCCCAGACCATTGGTCGCATAGACGAGGTAGAGCCAGCAGGAGAGCGCCACCGCCACCAGTCCCAGAGCCGAAGCGCCGAGGATCAGCTTAAGCCTGGGTTCCACACCCTGGCTGCGAAGCTCAGGAGGTAATAGGTTGATTCGAATGTTCACTGGACTCTCCCTGCTGCCATCAATAATCCAGGACCCGTGAAGCCAGGCCCACCGCGACCGCGAGGCTCGAAGAATTTCCCGTTGGAATACGAGCACCGGCCGACCCATCAACCTCCTCGATGCCCTCAAGGGGATTCCATTCGCTCACTTCTCTTCCGAAGGCCTGCTCAAAGCTATCGCCGAGGCCCGGAAGCGAGACGCTGCCGCCCGAGATGCGCACTGAATCTACGCCGCGCTCATGGTGATTCTCAAAATAATCGATAGAGGCGTGAATCTCCGCGGCGAGGTCGCCCAGCAACGGCGACACGCACTCCATCACCTCGAAGTCTTCGCTGGTCGATTCACACTTGATCCTGTCCCCCTCCTCGGGGCTCACTCCCATACGACGCGAGATCGCCTCGGTGAAATCTTTCCCGGCGAGGTAGATCTCGCGTGAGAAGGCAGACAGGCCATCCTCGATGATATTGATACTCGTCTTCGAGCCACCGACATCGATAAGGGCCGTGACCCCATCGAGTCCCCTTCCATCTCCGCGGGACGATACGGAAAGCTCGAAAGCGCTGCCCAGAGCGAAACCATCCACATCAACAGCCACGGGAACAAGCCCGGCGACGCGAATGACACCCAGGAGCTCATTGAGGACTTCCTTCCGGGCGGCCACGAGAAGTACCTGCATCTCCTCGTTCTCTTCACCGGGCTCCGAGACTCCATCTCGTTCGAGCCTGGCGCAATCAAGCGCCACCTCGTCGAGTTCGAATGGGATGTGCTTTTCCGCCTCGTACTTCAGAGAGCTGCGAAGCTCCTCCTCTGACATCCGCGGCATCGAGATGTATCGAACGACCACAGACTGGCCGGAGAGAGAGATCGCGACGTTCTTCGTCCTGATTCCCGACTTCGAGAAGAGCTCCTTGAGAGCTTGCGGTAAATCAACGCGATCGACAGCCGGCATTGTCGCCAGGGCGCTCAATTGCATCTGCCCGGCGGATTCGACCATCTCGACAGCCTTTATTTCCTGGCTGCCTATGTCCAGGCCGACAAGGCTCTTCTTGGTGAACATCTTTACTCCCACACTGACTTGAACTGTTCCCCGGGATCCTGCGCGGATCCTCCCAGGTACAGAACTCCTCCTTCTTCATCTGCACCATCGGCTTAGACGGAGCAACTTCTGTGCTAAGCTCCTGAGTTATTCGGAACAGAAAACAAAAAAACAACGCAAGCCATTGTTAATAAAGATGTTACAAAAATTATCTTATTTTGAATAATGCCGGATGGAAGCGGAGTCCGGCTCACAGGCAGGTAAAAAATGGAGGGGGGTCCGGGTAATAATGCCCTGCTCGCCACCAGTCTCAGCCAGGG
>JAKUSY010000753.1 GCA_022451445.1 Planctomycetota bacterium | reverse complement strand
GTCATCAACAAGATTCGAAGGCTAATTCATTTCTCAATGTTTCGAGCCACACAATGAAACTGATCATTGGAACAAAAGGACAACGATGGGTTCACCCTTGACACCAGACGAAACAGAAACCATTGCGGTCAACCCACTGGTCACCTCCAAAGCGCCCCTCGCGCAGGACGTCGGGCGGGGAGCACACCTCGCCGGCGGCGTGTTTCAATTCGAACACGCCGCCGCGCGGAGCCACCGTATAACCCAGCTTCTCAACTCGGGGGGGCAACTCCCCCCCGTCTCGCAGGGCGACTGTCAATCGTTCTGCCAGGACCGGTCCCGTCACAGGCTCATCCAGACTCGGATGGAAAGCTCCCTTCCCAGGGTAAAAAGACGAGAACTGCTTGCCCCGGAAGGCCCCGGAAGCCTGCCCGTGAAGCTCTCCGGATGACTTTTCTGACCCGGTCCTGTCGACGATGCCCAGGCAGTCGATCACCACCATGTTCTGGCGAGCTGTGTTCCTCTCCAGCTTCTCCTTCAAACGCTCCAGGCTGAGCCAGGGCTTGTCCTTCGGCCGTGACCGGCCCAGGCTCGGATCCCTGGCCCGGGGTATTTCTTTGTACCCACCGATGTGCATCGAATAACAAAATCGCTTCCCATCCTGGCTCTTGACCGCATCGAGCCTGCCCAGGTAGTAAATGATGCTGACTCCCATCGCCGGGATGCTGCGCACCCACCTTTCGTAGGCCACCCCACCCCTGCCGGGAGCGTCAGCCAGGACCGTCACAACGAAGCCCTTGCCCTGCAGGGCCTTCTCGAGACTCTTGATCGCCCGGGCATGCGCCTTGTCGCTGCTTGAGTTGATCAACAGCGCGCGGCGAAACTCCGCCCACCCGGCTGGAGGAGCCGCAGCCAAAGACGAGCTAAGGAACAGGCAGGGCAGGATTGTCAACAGCAGGCATTTCATGGGAATCCAGCCGGCCACAGGCTACACCATGAGCTGGGCGAGGGGGCCTGCCTGCATCGCCTTCACATCCAGGTCAGGATCAAGCCGTCCGAAGGTCTGCTGGCGCTGGCCGACGCAGCTCAGGAAGGTCGCGTACAGGGCCCCCACCGTGTGGTGCCCGGGCTTGCCGTAGCCGGGGAAGTTGATGTAGCGGCCGCCCAGGTTCATTTTCCCTTTGAGATTGCCGACGATCGCCAGCGGCCACTCGTAGCCGGTCGAATGATGCGTGTCGGGCGCATCGCTCATGTACACGATCACGGTATTGTCCAGCATGTTGCCGTCGCCCTCGGGAGTCTCCTCGAATCGTTTCGCCATCCTGGCAATCAGGCCGAAGAGCCAGCCCCGGGTCTTCTCGTAATAAGGAATGCCCCGGGAGTCGCGTTTGTTGCCGCCCATGTGACCGAAGCCGTGATTGCTGAGATCCACGCCGATCCCCAGGTAGGGCTGTGCGTTGATCTCGGTCGCGGCGCAGGTGATGGTCGCCACATTGCTGAGCCCGCCAATGAGGGCAGATGAGGCGAGCTCGAACTGGGCCTCCAGCCGCTGGGTCGCCACCTCGAGTGCGTAGCGACCGGCCTGAAGGTAGTCCTTGTCGACACCGTCCGGGCTGCGGACGTAGCCGTAGCCGATGT
>JAKUSY010000752.1 GCA_022451445.1 Planctomycetota bacterium | reverse complement strand
GGTCCTCACGGTGTTCCTGGCGTCCAAGCGCGATGGAGTGCTTGACGAGGAGGGCGCATCGAGCGACTGGATCGATATTCAGAACCAGGGCGCGGCAGCGCGCAATCTCGATGGCTGGTACCTGAGCGATGACGCGGACGAAATGCTGAGATGGCGTTTCCCCGCGGTAGAGGTTCTTCCAGGGGGCTACCTGCTGGTATTCGCCTCGGGAAAGGATCGAGCCGTTGCCGGCTCCGAGCTTCACACCAGCTTTCGTCTCGAGGGCGATGGCGAGTTTCTTGCCCTGGTGGAACCCGATGGCGCCGTTTCCCACGCCTACACGCCAACCTTTCCTCCGCAGCGCCCCAACGTATCCTACGGCTTCTCGCAGAGGGCGGCGCAGGCGAACTATATCCTCGCTGGAAGTCCCGCGCGCCTCTGGGTGCCGGATGACGGGCGTCTCGGAAATACGTGGACAGAGCCTGGCTACGATGATTCCTGGTGGGGGGAGGTTGAGTCAGGCGTCGGTTTCGCGACCGGAGATGGACCGGCTCCTCCGCCGCGGATAGAAAACGTCGCTCTCGGGGGCCGGGCGACGCAATCGTCTGAAGGCTGGGGTGGCGATCCGATGCGGGCCATCGATGGCAATACCAGCGGCCAATGGGGAGACTCCTCCATCACGCATACCAATGGAGCGCCCTCCTGGTGGGAGCTCGATCTTCGCGACACCTACTCGATCCAGGAGATCGTGCTCTGGAACCGCCTTGATTGCTGCTCGGAACGGTTGACCAATTTTACCGTTTCCATCCTCGACGAAGGCAGGGAGACAGCCTGGGAAGAGACCTTTCTCTCTGATAATTCCCTGATCGATGGCGCCAGCTTCACGATCGAGGAGGTGGATGCCGCCGGTAAATTTCTGCGGATCGAGATTCCGGGACCCTACCTGAGCCTGGCGGAGGTCCAGGCCTTCGGTGAGGTATTCGATGAAGACCTCGCCTTTCAGCGCCAGCTGCGGACCGACATAGGCGATGAAATGCAGGGCCGCAACGCGTCCGCGTATCTGAGGATCCCGTTCGAGGTCGAGACGCCGGAGCTTATCGATACCCTGACCATGAGGATGAAATACGACGATGGGTTCGTCGCCTACCTCAACGGCACCGAGGTCGCTCGCCGGAACGCTCCGGGAGCGCCGCGGTGGGATTCGAGCGCTTCACGGGAGAACCCGGACGAAGACGTGCTCGTTTTCGAAGGGTTCGATCTGAGCACTCGAACGGGGCTGCTCCTGCCCGGCGCCAACGTGCTGTCACTTCACGGTCTCAATATCGCCGCGGGGGATGAGGACTTTCTCCTCTTCCCGGAGCTGGTCGCCTTCCAGTTCTCCGATCAGCACGAGTCCTACCTGCTCGATCCCACCCCGGGCGAGGCGAACGAAGGCGATGTGATCGACGGTTTTGTCGCGGATACGAGCTTCTCGATCGACAGGGGTTTTTACGACGAGCCCTTCGACGTCGAGATCACGACGGAGACCGGGGACGCGGAGATCCGCTATACGGTCGACAACTCGCTGCCGACAGCCAACAGCGGGAGACGTTACACCGGGCCGGTTCGAATCTCGACGACGACGACCTTGCGCGCTGCCGCCTTC
>JAKUSY010000751.1 GCA_022451445.1 Planctomycetota bacterium | reverse complement strand
AAAGAGCGGCATCGTCAATGGTCAACTGGAGGACCTCGTGGATGTTGCGCTCCCGGTACCGGATCCCGAGCACCTCCCGCCGGAATCTCCTGCCATCGCAGCTCTCACACGACAGGGTCACATCGGAGAGGAACTGCATCTCGACCTGGATCATCCCGGCTCCCTTGCATTCCTCGCAGCGCCCCCCCTCGACGTTGAAGCTGAAGCAGCCGGCGTCGAACCCCGCCTCCCGGGCCTCATCGGTGGCCGCGAAGAGCTTGCGAATCCGGTCAAAGACCTTGGTATAGGTCGCCGGGTTGCCCCTGGGTGTCTTGCCGATGGGAGACTGGTCGACCAGCACGATTTCATCGACGAGCTCGAGCCCTTCGATGGAGTCGACGAGCACATCCCCGTCGATCGCCAGGCCCTGTTCCCGCTGCCAGTGGCGCCAGAGGACCTGGTGGAGCAGGGAGCTCTTCCCGGATCCCGAGACACCGCTGACGGCGGTAAAGACATCGACCGGGATGTCGACATTGAGCCCGCGAAGGTTGTTCTCTCTCGCCCCCTTTATCCGCAGGCAACGGGACGCGCTGGTCTTTCGGCGGTCGCGAGCGGACCCGGCCACCTGGCGCTCTCCCCTGAGGTAGGAGCCGGTGAGCGACGCCTCGCTGGCGATTATTGCAGCGAGGTTCCCGGCCGCGACCACCTCGCCGCCGGCGCTGCCGGAACCCGGACCCATGTCGATGACATGATCGGCGGCGGCGATGATCTCAGGATCGTGCTCCACCACGACCACCGTATTGCCGCGGTCACGCACCTGGCGAAGAATCTCGAGCAGGCGGGCGTTGTCGCGGGCGTGCAGGCCGATGGACGGCTCATCGAGCACGAACAGGGTATCGACCAGCGACGCGCCGAGAGCCGCGGTCAGGTTTACCCGCTCCACCTCTCCTCCCGAGAGGGTGCGGGACTGCCTGTCGAGCGCGAGATAACCGAGTCCGACCGACTTCAGGTAGCCGAGCCGGGATGAGATCTCCTCCACGACGAGCCGCTCCGGACGCCGCAGGCCGCCGGATTCGAGCCCGGCGAGAATATCCACCCCATCGCGCACCGGGAGCTTCCAGAACTCCGGCAGCGTCATTCCACCGACTCGAAAACAAAAGGCCTCGGGCCTCAGGCGGCCGCCGCGGCAGGAGGGGCACTCGGTGAAGCCGCGGTAGCGCGACAACAGCACCCTGATGTGCATCCTGTACTTCTTCCTGTCAAGACTGCGAAAGAAGCCGCTGACACCGGGCCATTCGCGTCCGGCGCCGGCGATAACGAAATCCCTCTCATCCTCGGGGAGCTTCTCCCAGGGAACATCGATGTCGATTCCCCGGTCTTCGCAGGCCTTTCTGCATTTTGTACGCCAGCGGCCGGCGCGCCTCCCCTTGCTCGTCCACGGCTTGATGGCGCCGGAGCGAATCGACAGGCGCCGGTCGGGAACGACCCGCCCCCAGTCGATCTCGATGATCCTGCCAAACCCGCGGCACTCCTCGCAGGCTCCATATGGCGTATTGAACGAAAAAAGTCCCGGGGTGGGCGTCGGCAGGGCGACGTCGCAGGCGGAGCAGCGCAGGCCCCGGATGAAGTCCCGGGACCCCCGCGCCGT
>JAKUSY010000750.1 GCA_022451445.1 Planctomycetota bacterium | reverse complement strand
CGCCGCCCGCCGCTATAGTCGTCCCGAGGGGAATCCGGACGGAGCGCGGGTCGCTCGAATCCACCGAAAGGAACATGCCCCCGAGGTCGACATTCTCTGCGGAATCATTGAAGAGCTCCAGCCATGGACGGGCCTCCGCGTCGCCGCCCGGAAGGGGAAAATTTCTGTTTGCCTCGTTGATGGATACCGCCGGCAGCTCATCGGAGCCGATTCCCAGGCTGAAGCAGTGGGCGACCCCATCGCAGGAAAAGACCGTATTGCCACAGACATCCGTGAGGGAGACTGAATAGTCCACCCGGGATACGCCCGGTCCCCCGTTCAGAAGCAGTGGCTGGCTGACCCTGACAGCCGTATACCCGAAGGGCGCGGCAAAGGTGTCGCCCAGGAAAATCCTGCTGGAAGAGCCCAGTGCCATCGCGCCGCTGATATCGAATTGAGCCTCGGCGATGGCATCCCCCCCAAGCGCGGCAACGAGAGCTTCATCGAGGAAGAAGATAGCCGCCAGGACGGGAAAAGACCCCGGCGTGACGCAGGGGTTCGGATCATCACTGCCCACCTCGGTGTGGAAGGCCGAGAAAAACTCGGGCTCGAGGCCGTTGTCAGAGCCGGGAGAAGGACTCATCCGCAGGCTCTCCCCCAGGGCCTCGCAGGGAATGCCGTAGGCCAGGTCCTCGGTTATTTCGCCCCCCTGGAGATCCGAAGGACAGCTCCAGGAGATCCTGTCCACAACGCAATTACCCAGCTCGTCAGGCCCCACCAGGTAGAGAGTGCTGGAGCAGGGCTCCAGGTTGAATCCGTCGAGCCTGACCGTGCGGACCGGAAGCGGCCCATCGGGGACCGGGCCCAGGGCCAGGAGCAGGTAACCGCCCCGCTCGATCGGAGCGATCCCCGGGGGAAGCGCGAAGGCCCTCGCCCTCCCAATCGGCGTCCCGGGATCCGGCTCGACAGCGAGGTAATGACCGGCGAGATCGTAGAATTCGACCTCGGAGTCCTGCGGGAGATGAAGCTCTATGTAATCCGGCGACCTGTCGAAGGAAAAACCGGCAAACCCCGGCAGCTCGATACTCTCATTGTCAGGAAGAATCTCGCTCAACCTCAGGGATGCTCCGCCGAGCCCGCCGACGAGATAGCTGAAGGAAACCGCCGGTGAACTGTCCGGGCTCTCCCGGGGAGCGTTTTCCTCATCGAAGACCACGCTGATTCCCTGGCGCCGGTCGATGACCGTCAGGGCGAAGGTGACCAGCCCGGCGGGAAGCTGTGGGATCTCCACCTCGACCTCCCAGAGCATCATGCCGGGAGGCGTGTCCGCCGAGCGGCCTTCCGCCGGGCGAATCAGCAGCCCCGAGCCCTCGCTGAGGATGCCCGGGGACCCGTTCTCATGCTGGTAGGTCAGCTCAACAGTGAAGGCGGCTTCCCCCTGCTCCTGCCTGCTCGCAGAGGTCGTCGCATCGATCGCCACGTAGGCGAACACCAACGCCGACTCTCCCTCCTGTGGACAACGCCTTCCTCCGGCTTCCGCTCGGCCGGACGTACCGAGACCTCCTCGATAAACCGGGGCGGCTTGTCACAGGCGAGCCTGTTGGCGCAGGCGCTGAGATCATCCAGGCTGGCCGGAGGTGACGGACAGTCGGTAATACCGC
>JAKUSY010000075.1 GCA_022451445.1 Planctomycetota bacterium | reverse complement strand
CGATGATTGCTACGACATCGAGTACGAGTATCCCTGGGGCTGGGGAGAGCTCGAGGGGATCGCCAGCCGGACCGACTACGATCTCAAGAAACACTCCGAGCATTCCGGCGTGCGCCTGACCTATTTCGACCCGGAGAAGGAAAACCCGGAGACGGGCAAGAAGGGCGTTCACTACACGCCCTATGTGGTTGAGCCGGCCGCGGGGGCCACGAGGACCACGCTCATGTACCTCCTCGATGCCTTCTGCTACGACAGCCCGCGCCCGGACGCGCAGGGCAAGGCGAAGACCCGGCGCGTGCTGAAGCTGCATCCGCGCCTGGCGCCCTATAAGGTCGCTGTGCTACCCCTGGTAAAGCGAGATGGAATGCCGGAGCTGGCGAGGGAAATCGTCCAGCAGTTCTTCAATTCCGGCATCAATGCGAAATACGATGAGCAGCACCAGGTGGGCAAGCGCTACGCGCGCCATGACGAGGTCGGCACCCCCTATTGCCTGACCGTTGATGGCGAGTCCCTCGAGGATGGGACGGTAACCATCCGTGACCGCGACACCACCGAACAGGAACGGATCAAGATTGACGAGGCCCTGCAGGTGGTCGCCGGCCGGCTGGCTGATTCTTGACAGGAAGAGGATCGATGGCCAAACCCCATCCGGATTTCCGCGCGACGGTAGAGACCTACAGCGGCCCCCTCGACCTGCTTCTCTACCTCATCCGAAAAGACGAGGTCGATGTCTTTGACATACCGGTTTCCAAGGTAATCGAACAATACCATGAGCACCTCGATTACCTGCGGGAGATCGATCCCAACGTCTCGGGGGAATTTCTCGTCATGGCGGCTCGCCTGATGGAGGTCAAATCCAAGCTGCTTCTGCCGCGCGAAGTCCTCGAAGGTGAAGACGAGGAATACGAGGATCCTCGCCTGGAATTGGTGAAGCAGCTCCTGGAGTACAAGAAATTCAAGGAGCGCGCGCTGCTGCGCGAAAAGAAGATCGATGCGCACAAGCGACGGTACGTGCGCCCCGCGCAGAAGCTGTCCATCGATGCAGAGGGTGTTACAGAGCCCCTGCCGCTGGGCAATACAGATGTCTGGGACCTGCTCACCGCCTTCCATCGCATCCAGCTGGCGATCGGGCGGCGCGTGCCTCACGAGATCATGCTCGAGGATCGGCCGATCGCGGAATTCATCGAGGATGTGAAAGAGACTCTTCGCGCCGCTCCGGAGAAGGGCTGCCTGTTCGAGGACCTGTTCAGGGGCGCCCGGACGCAGAACGAAGCCATCGGGTATTTCCTCGCCATCCTGGAGCTTGCCAAGGAGTACGTTCTCAAGGTTATCCAGGATGAGCTCGGGCAGGAGATCCGGGTTCAGCGCAGGGATGAAGAAGAAACCCGTCGCCTCCAGGCCGAGGAGGGCAATGCCGCGGGTACGGGGCCGGCCGAGAAGCATCTCCTCAGGGGCGAAGGAGAGGAGGCCCTGGCGGAGCCCGATGAGCCGGCTGAAGAGGACGGCAGCGAGGGAGAGGAATGAAGGTCGCTCTGCTTGCTTCGGGCCCCTTCGCGATTCCTGTCCTGGATGCTCTCCACCAGGGAGGGGCCGACTTCGAGCTCCACCGGGTAGTCAGCCGGCCGGACAGGCCCGCGGGGCGGGGACGCAAGCCGCGGCCGAACCCGGTCAAGATTCGGGCGCTCGAGCTGGGCGTCGATTGCCGCACTCCCGAATCGGTGAACACCCCTGAATTCCGTGAGGAGATGGGAGCCATCGGCACGGACGTCTTTATCGTCGCCGATTACGGAGAGATCCTCAGGGAGGAGGTTCTCTCCCTGCCGCCGCTGGGCTCCTTCAACCTGCACGCCTCGCTGCTGCCGGCCTACCGGGGCGCGGCGCCGGTGGTTCATGCCATCCTCGGGGGGGAGGACGAAACGGGAGTGACGCTCTTCAGGCTGGAGAGGGGCCTTGACAGCGGCCCGGTGCTGGCCTGCTCGCGCACGGCCATCGACCCGGTGGAGACCGCCGGCGAGCTGGAGGCGCGCCTGTCGGAGCTTTCCGCCGCCCTGCTCCTCGAGCAGCTGCCGGTGATTGCCGCGGGGAACGCTGCCGGGGAGGCCCAGGATAAGATCCTCGCGACCCTGGCACCCAAGCTCAAAAAATCCAATGGGCTCATCGACTGGGATTTGCCCGCGAGCTCGGTATGCGATCTGGTTCGCGCGATGAACCCCTGGCCCCTGGCGCATGGCTTTCTTTGTCCATTGCAGGGCAAGACGAAAAGGGTGAGCATCCTGCGCTCGACACCAGGCGGGGATGCGGCCGGGGGCCCGCCGCCGGGGACCGTTCACGAGGTGGATGCGGAGGGTTTCTCCGTCTCCTGCGGCCGGGGGGCTCTCCGGGTCCTCGAGCTGCAGCGGGAGGGAAAGCCGGCGATGGACGCGGCAGCCTTCATGCGGGGCAATCCGATCGAGACGGGAGACCAATTCAGGGCTTCTGTAGAGGTACGGCGATGAACAAAGAATCCACACAGGAAGGCGCCCCCGGCGAATACGCCGTGGTACGCAAGGTGGCGCTCGAGCTGCTCTGTGAAACCGAGGCCGGCAGCCGCTTCGTAGACGAGGTGCTGTCGGAGCACATCGGCCGTTTCGAGCGCCGCGATCGCCACCTCCTGCAGGAGATCTCCTACGGGGCTCTCCGCCATCAGAACACTCTCGACCGCCTGCTGAAGTTCTACGTCAAGCTGTCGATGGATCGCCAGCGCGCGCCGGTGCGCTGGGCCCTTCGGCTGGGAGCCTACCAGCTGGTCTATCTCAGCCGGGTGCCGGCGCACGCGGCGGTGAACCAGACCCTCGAGGGCATGAAATCTTTCCAGGGGATCGGCAGAAAAGACGTGGGTTTCGTCAACGCGATCCTGCATCGGCTGATTGGTGATATAACCAGGAAGACCGAGGAAGAGCCGGCGGAGCCCGATGATCCCAGCATCCTCCCCGTGCGCGCTGGCTATTGTCATTTCAGCCGCCCGGTCCTGCCGCTGGTGCGTCTCGACCAGGTGGATCACCTGAGCGTCAAGTATTCCTATCCGCGATGGCTGGTAAAGACCTGGCTCGATCGCTTCGGGGCCCAGGAGGCCAGGGCGCTGTTGATCGCCGGCAACCGTACGCCTCGGCTGTGCGCGAGGATCACCGCCCGGGCCCCATCGTCCGCGGAGGTTGTCGAGGCTCTGCAAGGCGATGGTTTCGAGGTGGAGGCCGGGGAGGATGAACAGTCCGTGCTCTTCGCCGGCGGCGGGCCCGGGCCATCGGAGGCGCTGGAGAAGGGCTGGATCCAATTTCAGGATCTGACCGCGATACAGATCGGCGCCGCCCTGGCCCCGCCGGCCGGGGCCAGGGTGCTGGACCTGTGTTCGGCGCCGGGCACCAAGGCCGTCCAGCTGCTCGAGCGCCTCGGGAGGGACGGCTCCCTGCTGGCGACAGACCGCAGCGAGTCCCGGCTGGCGCTTGTCGAGGAGAACCTTTCCGGGCTTGAGGGGAGCTGGAAGGCGGCGACCCTGCCCGCCGAGCCGGCCTCGATCGAGCTGGGCGAGAGCTTCACCCATATCCTTGTCGACGCGCCCTGCTCCAATACCGGGGTGCTCGGCAGGCGCCCGGAGGCGCGCTGGAGGGTGCGCAGGGGAGACCTCGACTCCCTCGCCGAATTGCAGGATGGGCTCCTCGATGCCGCCGTGCGCCACCTCCGGCCCGGAGGGCGCCTGGTCTACTCCACCTGCTCGATCGAGCCGCAGGAGAACGAGGAGCGGGTGGCCGCCCTGCTGCGCCGCTGCCCGTTCCTGGTGGAGCTTGACACCCGTCTCTTCCTGCCCCACCGGGTCGATTCCGATGGCGGCTATTACAGCCTGCTCACCCGGTCGGCCTCGAAGGAAGACTAGGCGGCGTTCAGTCCGGCCGCTCTTTTTTCAGTTCGCGCAGGGTCGCGGCCTCTGGAAGTGAGCCGTAGGCGTCATCGAGGGGATAGCAGCCGCTGACGAGTCCGCCGCGCGGAGCCGTGGTGCAGTCGCTGAAGGTACGACAGATACGCTTGCGCTCGAGCTTGCCGTTCTCGAGGGTGTCGGCGGGCAGCTCGGGGTAGCTCAGGACCATGCGCCCGATCCCGACAAAATCCATCCAACCCTCCCTGACCAGGCCCTGGGCGACATGGGGTAGATATTCCTGCAGATAGGAGAGCGCGGAGCCGGTGATAACCAGGCCTGGAAACTCTTGCTTGAGCGCGCGCGTTGCCTGCAGGTGCCGGATCACTCCCACGAGGGGGTCCTCCGGTGGCAGGTAGCCATCGGAGGGCGGATAAAGCGCCGGCCTCTGCAGGTGGGGATTGTAATACGGGCTTCCACCCGAGAGGTTAACGAGTCGGATGCCGAGCTCCTCGAGCAGGGCGAGAAAGGCCCGCCCCTCCGAGAGGTCCGGCTCGACCGGGTTGGCCATGTCGACACCAAAGCCCAGCCGGTAGGGTTCGCCGCGGGGAGAGTCCTCGGGCACTCCCGCTCCGCCATCGGCGCCTGCCCGGAAGGGAATGCTGTCGAAGATGCTCACGCGAACCGCGATGTGGAGGCTGGGAGCTTCCCGGCGGATTCCAGCGACGATCTCCCGCAGGAGCCGGGTGCGGTTCTCGAAGGACCCTCCATAGGGCCCCTGCCGGGTATGGGCGCCGAGAAATTCATGCAGAAGATAACCGTGGCAGTGCTTGATGTCGACAAACTCAAAACCCAGGGCGGCGGCCCGGACGGCGGCATTGACGAAGCTCTCGATAAGGCCTTCCACCTCGGGGTCGCTGAGGACCGCGGTGTCATCGCTCACCCCGACGCGTTCGTCAAGGAGCGGGTGGCGGTAGGCGATCCGAGGCTGGGGGGCGGCATCTTTATGTGGCCGGGCGAAACGCCCGGAGTGGGTGAGCTGGAGCCCGATGATGGGCTCAGGTGCCGAGCCGAAACGATCACGGTGAGAATCGAGGAGAGCCGAGCGAAGACCCTCGAGGCCGGTGAGGGTATGGTCGGCGATGACGAGCTGGCCGGGATTGGCCCGCCCGGAGGCGTCCACCGCGACCGCCTCGCCTCCCCAGATCAGCTGCGCTCCGCTGAGTCCAAATCGCCTCCAGCGCCGCAGGGTGAGCTCGCCGGGATTGCCGTCCTCGGTCCCATCCCAGCCCTCCATCGGCTGGATGGCCCAGCGGTTGCCTGCGGCCCTTCCACAGATCTCGATTTCCCTCGTCAGCGGAGAATCATCGCCGCGTAGGATCTCGTCATCGGCGGGGATGTCGGGGCAGAGCCCGTGAAGATGCCCGCGAAAGCTGTCGATGTCCCGGTGGGATCCTATGCGGGGATAGCGTGAGTAGTTGGAAGCTGAGGTCATATCCAGGGCTGGTTATTCCCTGCCGAAAAAGACCGCCGGCGGAGCCGGGGCGGCTTGGGAAGAAATGGAAAAAAGAAATTTACTTGCCGTAGTCCCGGAGACCGCCAAGATCTGTTCGCCCGGAGGCTGGCGGACCCGGCCTCCATCAAAATGGAAAAAATCGAGTTGTCATTATTATTCCGGAGATCGAGATGGGATTCAGCATCGATGGAAAGATCGCCCTGGTCACCGGGGGCGGGCGCGATATAGGACGCGCCTGCTGCCTGGAGCTGGCGGCCAACGGGGCGGATGTCGTGGTCAACTACCACTCGAGCGCCGAGTCCGCCAGGCAGACCGTCGTCGAAATAGAGGCCCTGGGCCGCCGGGCGCTGGCTGTCAAGGCGGATGTGACCAGCCCCGATGACATCCTGGCGTTGAAAGAGGCCGCGGTTGAGTTTGGAGGCGGGCGGGTTGACATCCTGGTCAACAACGCCGGGGGCATCATTCGGCGGGCCCTCCTGGGAGACCTGGATCCCGACCTGATCGAGGAGACGCTCCGGCTCAATTTCACCAGCGTGGTCCTCTTGTGCCAGGCGATCGTTCCCGTCATGGTCGAGCACGGCGGCGGCAAGGTGATCAACATATCCTCCGTGGCCGGGCACAATGGAGGCGCGCCGACCACGCCGCACTACGGTCCCGCCAAGGCGGCGGTTTCGAATTTCGCCCGAACCCTCACGAAGGAATTCGGCTCGAGCAACATCCAGGTGAACAGTGTCGCTCCGGGGATCATCGACAACCGCTTCCACGAGGACCACACCCCGCCGGAGATGTTCGAGAAGCTGGTTGCCGGTGTGCCCCTGGCCCGGGCGGGAACGAACGAGGATGTCGCCGGTGCGGTGGCGTTTCTCGCTTCGCCGAACGCCGACTACATCAGTGGCGATGTCATCCACGTAAACGGCGGCTTATATTTCGGCCAGTAGTCTTCACAGGAGCGTAGTTTTGGAGTTCGATCCGCAGAGTATTTTGTTTCACGGCCACGGGCTGGTCGGCGTCGATAAGCCGGCCGGGGTGCCGGTCCATCGGGGGACCGGGCACTCTATGGGCGTGACCGATCTTCTCGGCGAATGGATCAGCCTGAATCCCGGGTTGCTCGATGTCCGGCCCGGCAGGAAGATCCACCCGGTTCATCGCCTCGACCTTGAGGCCTCCGGGGCCCTGCTGCTGGCGGTCAAGACATCGGCGGCGCGCGCCGCGAAGCGGGCCTTCGAGGAGCGCAGCGTCACCAAGGTCTACCTTGCCGTCGTCGCCGGGCCGATGCCGGCTGAGGGAGAGCTCAAGGGCAAGATCCGCTCGAAGCTTCGCGGCCGCTACCGCCACCTGCCCGCCAGCCTCAGCTACAGGCGCCTGCGGGGAGATGACCGGCTCAGCCTTGTCGAGGTGAAGCCGGAGGGAGGGCGGACGCACCAGATCCGGGCGCTCATGGCCCGTTCAGGTCGCCCGCTCGCCGGGGACCTGCGCTATGGAAAGCCGAAGCCGGCGCAGCAATTCCTCGAGCGTTTCGGGGTTGGCCATTTTCTTCTCCATGCCTGGCGCCTGGGCCTGCCGGGAGAGGTGACGGGACGCCCGTTGCTGGTGGAGGCGCCGTTGCCCGCGGTCTTCCATTCCGTCATCGAGCAGAAGGGCTGGGGGCCCCTCGAGCAGGATCCGGAGGGCGAGTGGGTGGCGCTCGATTAGGCGCCGGGCAGGTTGAAGGATTCCCCCTTCCGGATGATTTCCGGCTCGGGGAGCTCTTCCTCGGAATAGAGAATGTTTTTCAGGACCAGGAGGAAGAAGACGAGGCAGCCGGTAAGCCAGGCGATGCCGACGAATTGGGGCTCCATCCCGGTCAACTGGGAGAAGGCCACGGCATCGTTCTGGTTGAAGGCGGAGCCCTGGTCGGCCAGGACGTCCCAGTAGATGTCGAAGATTGAATAGAGGCAGGTGAAGGTCCCGATCAGCCTCAGCAGGAGGGTGCCGATGGTCGAGGGGGCCAGGAATCCGCAGAGTACGAAGAAGACCGCGAGCCCGGAGGCGAAGGTGCGGGAATAGGAGTCGCGGATAACCGTTGTGATGGCGGCGACGAGGATCAGCGTCAGCAGCCCGAAGACCAGCGGCACGAAATGCTTGGCCCGGGAAAGGTAGAGCAGCATTCCCCCGACGAACATGCTGCCGAGGTAGCCGGCGGTGACGATCAGCGCCTCGCTGCCGCCCTCGGTTTCGCAGGCGCCGCCTTCATCGGCGGTAATCAGGATCGAGATGATCTTTCCACCGGTGAAGAGTGCCATCACTCCATGGCTGATCTCGTGAAAGAGCACCACCATGAGCTTGATCGGTTGCGCCAGGGGGGATGACCAGAGGTAGAAGACCATGCAGGTCAAAACCATCTGCAGCACCAGGTGGCTGAGGGAAAACAAGCCGCCTTGCCTGGAGCCCGGCCCGATCGCCGAACCTCCGTCGCCGTATGTGGTGATTTCGCAGGACATCTTCCGCCCGTTGCCTCGTTTTCAGGTTCCCCGGCGCCCTTCAGACCCGCGGGCTGGGGTGGAGAAATATACAACGAGGATCCGGATGCGTCCGTAGCCCCGGGCCGTCAGGCACAAAGCCTTAAGAAGGAAAGGCTTAGGGCTAACCGATAAGAGTCGTCCGGGTGGGTTACAGGACCAGGCGGAATGTTACCGCCCCTTGTCTCGAAGGCCGGACTAAGGGCTTGATTCGATGGTGTGGGGGAAAGACAATCGGCGGTCCTGAAGCGGGCCCGGACGAATGAGTTTTCCGGTCCGGAGGGCGATTGATTTTTAAGGAGATGGAAATGAACGGGAGGATCCCTTGAGGCATCTGAGCACGAGCTTTCTTATCGTAGCGGCAATGCTGACGTTCCCGTCGCCGGGGGCGGCTTTCGGCGAGGACAACCGGCAGAATCTCGAGTTGAAGAGGATCGAAGGCGCGAGCCCCAGGAACATCATCTTCGTCCTGGCCGATGACCATCGCTACGATGCCATCGGTTTTCTTGACCATCCCTTCCTGAAGACTCCCCAGCTCGACGCTCTCGCCTCCGGCGGCGCCCATTTCCCCAACGCCTTTGTCACCACCTCCCTGTGCTCCCCCAGCCGCGCGTCGATTCTTACCGGCCTGTTCATGCATCATCACAACGTGGTCGACAACAACGATCTCGCCCCTCCGGGGACGATCTTCTTTCCGCAATTTCTCCAGAAGGCGGGCTACGAGACGGCCTTCGTCGGCAAGTGGCATATGGGCGGCCAGAGCGACGATCCGCGCCCGGGCTTTGATCACTGGGTGAGCTTCAGGGGGCAGGGGCGCTACTACCCGGCTCGCAGGACGACCTTCAACGTCAACGGCAAGCGGGTGCCGCAGAAGGGTTATATCACCGATGAGCTGACTGACTACGCGATCGAATGGCTCGAGGGCCGCTCACTCGAGAAGCCGTTCTTTCTTTTCCTCTCCCACAAGGCGGTTCATGCTCGGTTCGAGCCCGCGAAGCGGCATGCTCAGCAGTACGCGGATGCCAAGATACCCGATCCCCCCACCCAGAGCGATACCCCGGAGAACTACAGCGGCAAGCCCATGTGGGTCAAGAACCAGCGCAACAGCTGGCACGGCGTCGATTTTCCTTACCATAGCGATCTGAACGTCAAGGAGTACTACCGAAACTACTGCCGTACTCTCTCGGCTGTCGACGACAGCGTGGGCCGGCTCATGGACTGGCTGCGCAAAAAGAAGCTCGAGCAGGAGGCGCTGGTGCTCTACATGGGAGACAATGGCTTCCTCTTCGGCGAGCATGGATTGATCGACAAGCGGAACGCCTACGAGGAGTCCATGAGGATCCCGATGCTGGCGCATTGCCCGGCCCTCTTCCCGGGCGGGACAGTTGTAAAGGGAGTGGTGGCCAATATCGACATCGCCGCGACCTTCCTTGCGGCGGCCGGCCTGGAAACCCCGGATTATATGGACGGCTCCAGCTTTCTCGACCTGGCCTCGGGCAAGCAGGCACTCTCCCAATGGCGCCAATACCTTTTGTATGAGTACTACTGGGAGTGGAACTTCCCCCATACGCCGACGGTTTTCGCTCTCCGGGGCAACCGCTTCAAGCTCATCGTCTACCACGGCATCTGGGATACCGATGAGCTCTACGATCTCACGGCGGATCCTCTCGAGAGGCGGAACCTGATCCATGTTCGTGAGCATGCCGCCACAGCCGCGAAGATGCGCAAGGAGCTGTACACGCGTCTAGAGAAAAGCGGCGGAACCAGGGTGCCCTTTGGTTTCAAGCGGGGCTCCGGCGCCAACCTGCGCCGTGAGTCGGGCTCAAAGGCGGCCCCGTTTCCTCCTGGCGTGTTGAGAAAGACGGACGGCCGGAACTGATCCCGCCGCAAGCTCGCCGAGGACGCCTCAGCAGCCGCCGAGACCGCATCCGGATGGACAGGTCTGCAGGTCGTGGTTCGCGCAGGGGCATTCGTAGGGAGTTTCGACGCCGAGCATTCGGCAGAGCAGCATCACGGGGAGGCCGACTATGGTGAGGTAGCAGCCCCGGATGGAAGCGACCAGCTCCCCGCCGGCGGTCTGGATTCCGTAAGCCCCCGCCTTGTCGAGGGGGTCGCCGCTTTGAACGTACGCCGCGATGGTCTCCTCGCTTAGCTTCCTGAATGTCACGTGGCTGACCTCTACCGCGACCTCGGTCGGCGTGTCCGGCCGGGCGAGGGCCACGGCGCTGACCACCCGGTGAGAC
>JAKUSY010000749.1 GCA_022451445.1 Planctomycetota bacterium | reverse complement strand
TTTTTCGAGGCGGTCGTCGAGAAGGCCGAAGAGCTTGACGGAGATGGAGAAGGCCTGCTCAAGGCGCTCACCGCCGGGGAGATCAAGGGGTTCCGCAAACAGAAGATTTCAGATCTGGAGCAATACCTCGAAGAGCATGGTTTTATCGCTGTGCAGGAGGCGCTCTCACCTGCTGAAATCGCCGAGAGGGTAAAGGTAGAGGTCTACAAAGACCTCGAGGCCGGTCTGCTCAGCGCTGAGCGGCTCAGCTGGCTCATCCAGCAGGCGCTGCGAGACGATAGATAGATTATGCAGTTCTTGATCGCGGAAGCTAACGCGAGATCAACCCTGCTCAGAAGAGGTCCACCTCGAGATCGTTCTCCAGGCAATACTCCCGGATGAGATCTGTGAACACCTCCCCGTAATCGTCGAGCTTCTTCTGTCCTACGCCGTGGACCAGGCTGAAGTTCTCGAGGGTGGTCGGCCGGCACCGGGCCATGTCGCGCAGGCTCGCGTCGCCGAAGACGATGTAGGCGGGCGCCTTGCGCTCTCCGGCGAGCTCCCGGCGCAGAGAGCGCAGCTCTTCGAAGAGTCCGAGGTCGACTCCCTCCCAGGACTCGGTCTCTACGCTCCTCTTCCGGGAGCTGCCGCCGCGGACAACCCGTGGCTTCAGGAGCCTGGGGGCGACATCTCCACCCAGCAACTCGCGACCCAGGCTGGTAACACCCAGGACATTGTAGTCGCCGTATTTGACCAGGAAGCCCTGTCCGACCAGCTGCTCGACCCAGTCCCGGATGGCCTTCAGGGAGTAATCGCTCAGCAGTCCGTAAGTGGTCAGCTGGTCGTGACCGTTGGCGAGGATCCGCTGCTCTCCGGAGCCTTTCAATACCTTGGCGGTGTAATCGGCTCCAAAGCTCTGTCCCTGCTGCCCCTGGCGAACAACGCTCGAGAGAATCTTCTGGCCAATGATGACGGCCTCCGCATCCTCGACCCGCTCCACCTCGTCGAGACAGACATCGCAGGCGCCGCAATCCTCCGGCTCGAACTCCTGCCCGAAATGGTTCACCAGCATCCTGTGCCGGCAGACCACCCCATTGCAGAAGTCCGCCATGGAGCCCAGGGCGCTGAGGGCCGTTTCGCTCACCCCAGCCTCACTGCCCTCGATGATTGTTTTCCAGATCATGTAGTCGCTGCCGGAGAAGAACAGCCGGCATTCCGCCTCGAGGCCATCACGTCCGGCGCGACCGAGATCCTTCTGGTAATGCGCGTTCGACTTGGGCTTTCCGGCGTGAATCACGTAGCGAACGTTCGACTTGTCGATCCCCATGCCGAAGGCGACCGTGGCGACAATCACGTCGACCTTCTCGGAGATGAAGGCATCCTGGTTTCGCTCGCGCTCTTGCGAGCTGAGTCCCGCGTGGTAGGGCAGGGTGCGATAGCCCTCGCGGTTCAGCCTGGCGCTCGTGTCCTCCACCTTCTTGCGGCTGATGCAATAGATGATGCCGGAGCTGCCGGGGTGCTTGTCCACGACTCCGCAGACCTGGTCAAAGAGTCCATCGCAGCGATTCACTCTGTAGACCAGGTTCGGGCGGTGGAATGACCCGATGAAATACTCCGGCTCGTCCAGGCCGAGTTGTTGTGCTATGTCACGGCGGACCTGCTCCGT
>JAKUSY010000748.1 GCA_022451445.1 Planctomycetota bacterium | reverse complement strand
CCGCTGTCACTACCCCCCCCTCTCGACATCTTCCCAGATACCGGCCGGCTGGTAGGGCATGACGCTGGGACCGCCGAGCTGTTCGACGAGGAGGCCCGACAGCGCCAACGCCTGGTCTCGCACCATCTCAGCCTGCAGCCTCAGGCGCGGCCCGCGCGCCAGGAGCCGGTTGGCGGGATCCAGTTTCAGCCTCTTTTCATCGACTAAATGACTCTGCCGGTAGGCGGAGCTCAGCACGAACATCCTGATGAGGCGCTTCAGGTTCCAGCCGTTCTCCGCGAAATCTACAGCCAGCCAGTCGAGCAATCCAGGATGGCTGGGCCACTCCGCCTGTATACCGAAATTCTCAACGCTCCTGACAATCCCCGTACCGAAGAGCTGCTCCCACAGGCGGTTCACCAGCACCCGGGCGGTCAGAGGATGCCTGCCGTCCACCAGCCAGCGAGCCAACCCCAGCCGGCTCATTTCTTCTCCCTCCGGCAACGGGGGCAGGAAGGCGGGCAGGCCGGCCGCCACCTCCTCGCCGGGCGCATCGTATTGTCCACCCTCGAGCACCCGGGTCTTTCGCGGCTTCTTCATCTCCCTCATGATCATCACCTGCACCTTCGGATTCACCTTGTATGGAATTCGGGGCTCCGCGCTTCCCCGCAGGTTGTTGATGAAGCCCTTCTCGTCGAGGTGGTTGAAAAAAGCGAACAGCGCGTAAAACTCCTTCTGGCTGAGAGGATCGTATTTGTGTTCGTGGCAGCGGGCGCACCCCAGGCTCAGGCCCATCCAGACAGTGCCCATGGTCTCCACCCGGTCGATGACGTATTCCGTACGCCACTCCTCGTCGATGGCGCCTCCCTCGGTGTTGATGCGATGGTTGCGATTGAAGCCTGTGGCGATCACCTGGGCATTGGTGGGTTCCTCGAGCAGGTCACCCGCCAGCTGCTCGATGGTGAACTGGTCATAGGGCTTGTTGGCATTGAAGGACCTGATGACCCAGTCCCGCCAGGGCCACTGGCTGTTCTCTAGGTCATTGTCATAGCCATGGCTGTCCCCGTAGCGCGCTCCGTCAAGCCACCACATCGCCAGGCGCTCTCCGAACCTGGGGGAAGCCAGCAGGGCATCGACAACCTTCTCGTAGGCCGCGGGAGACTTGTCCGCCAGGAAGGAGTCGAGCTCCTCGATGGTCGGGGGCAGGCCGGTGAGGTCGAGGGTCACCCTGCGAAGCAACTCTCCCCTGGAGGCCTCCCCCTGGGGTTCCAGCCCGGCCTTCACAAGACGCGCATGGATAAATCGATCGATTGTATTCCTCCCCCAGCTTCCCCGCACGGGGACCGCGGCCTTCTCCGGCCGCTGGAAGGCCCAGTGGCCACGGTATACCGCCCCCTCAGCGATCCACTCCCTCAGTATTTTTTTCTCGTCCGGGGCCAGAGCGTCTCCCTTGCCGGGCGGCGGCATCACCTCGTCCTCATCGCCTGAGAAAATTCTCCGGACCAGGGCGCTCCGCTCCGGCTCACCCGGCACTATGGCCCGCACACCCTCACGTGCGGCAAGTGCCACATCCCGAATGTCCAGACTGAGCTTAGCCTTGCGCTTCGCAGCGTCAATGTCATGTCAGGAAAAACTTCTGCTTGCAATTATTGTCTGTATGTCCCGGTTAT
>JAKUSY010000747.1 GCA_022451445.1 Planctomycetota bacterium | reverse complement strand
AGGGGAGTGATCATCTCGCATTTCTTTCCCCCGCCCATGGCCTCGAATAGGCTGTTGGCTGGGTTCAACTAATACATTGATAGTGGCCCTCGGCGGCTAAACTGGTTTGAGCGCTCGTTCAATCTAAAGATCAACAGGAGATCTCATAATGATACGAAGATTTACCCTTCAGCTCGGCGCAGCGGTTGCCCTTTGTTTGTGCGGCGGTTTTCTGTCTTCGCAGGAGAGCCGAGCAGAGGACATTCGATTCACCAGTGTCCCGGATATCTTCAATTGGAACATCAGTAATCCCCAGTCGGGGTGGGAGGATACGCTCGACTGGTTTTTTGATCGCCTGCAGAAAGAGGGCCCTGATTTCACCCTGAATGCAGGCGACATCATGGACGCTCGCTGGTGGGACGACGAAGCGCAGGTGAAAAGGAAAACGGAGGAGTACTGGACCGGTTTCAAGAAACGTTTCGACGATCGCAAAATGACGATTTATCTCGCTCCGGGTGATCATGAATATGGAGATGATGGAGGCTTAAAGATCGGTCACATCGCCCGGGCCTTTGGTAAGCAATTCACCCGGTTGATGGGTATGCCGAAGAATGGACCCGCGAATCATATTGGGCGCACCTTTTTTGTCCGCAAGGGCAACCTCCTGGTGGTCACACTTGATACATTCGAAGACCAGGGGAAGCGGGTTGGCTATACGGTTGGCAAAGAGCAACTGGCCTGGCTGGAGAAGACGTTTAAGGCCAATGCGGATGCGGAGTTTATCATTGTTCAGGGGCACCTTCCGATTGTCGGTCCTGTCCGAAGCAAGAACTCCAGCGCGAGCATGCTGAAGGGCGGAACGAATTCCGGTTTATGGAAGCTCATGGTCAAGCACGGAGTGAACGTTTATCTGTGCGGGGAACATCACCGGATTACGGTGAAGAAGCGCGATGGCATCTGGCAGATTGTGCATGGGGCCCTCTGGGGTACTCAGACCGATTTGAATTATCTTCGTGGATCGGTGCGCCCGAAGGAAATGACCCTGGAGCTGCTGGAGTTCGATGTTGAGTACAGTGGGGGCTACATCGGCGATCATCCTCATCGAGGAGCGAAGAGTAAGCCGAGGGAGAATGTCGCTCTCGCCGCGAAAACCAAAAGCGAGGGTCCTCGCGTTACCGGAGCGCTGGTTTTGTCAGTGGGATCCGACGGATCTGTTGAGGCGACCAAAGCCGCAGGGTGGTTCGAGGTGAAGCCACCGAAAAAGGATAGGACCCCGAGGAAATGATGATGAAAAGAGGTCTCGAATCGACCCGAATCTCCACGAACAGCCGGGATCTCGAGTCATCGCGATGAAATACCTTTATCTCCAGCTCCTTTGTGCAGGCCTTGCCTGCGGCTCTTTTGTTACTCGCGCGAGCGCTGCCGACGCCGCTAAGCCTAATATCGTTCTGATCCTCAGTGATGACCAGGCGTGGACCGACTACGGGTACATGGGGCATTCGGCGATTCAGACACCCCACCTTGACAAGCTCGCCAGGCGGAGTCTGCTGTTTGGGCGCGGCTATGTGGCTTCGCCGCTTTGTCGCCCATCCCTGGCTTCGATTGCGACCGGACTTCAACCCTTCCAGCACGGAGTCACGGGCAATGATGTCGATGGTCGCAATAGCCGCGCCGCG
>JAKUSY010000746.1 GCA_022451445.1 Planctomycetota bacterium | reverse complement strand
GAGGTGGAGGCGGCCGGCGCCGGAGGGAGAGAGGGCGCCCCCCGGACGACAGACCTCCTGCAGCTCGCCGCTGACCTCGGCTCCACAGGCGATATCGCGATCCTCCTCGAGAAATTTTTCTCCTGGGCCTCCGGGAAGACCGGGGCGGAGCGTGGAATGCTGCTGGCGCGTGAGGGAAAAGGCTGGGTGGCCCGCGGGACCTCCACCGGGACACCGGGGAAAGATGGCGTGCCACGAGCGGACATCGACATCGTCGAACGCTCCGAGAGAGAAGGAAAGGCTCTCCTCTCCAAAGCCGAATCCGGTGGCCAGACGGCATCCATCCTCTGCGCCCCGGTGGCGGCCCCGGACGGGGCAGGGGCAGTGGTCTACCTGGAGACCGGGGACGCCTTTGAGGACGAGGCGCTGGAAATCCTCGCGCAGGCGGTCGAGCCCCTCGGAATCAACCTCGAGCGGATCGATGAACAGCTGTCCCTGCTCGAGGCCAACCGCAACCTGCTGCGATCGATCTCCGAAAACCGGAAAATCATCGGTGAATCGCAGGAGGTCCAGGATGTCCTTGAGTTCATCCAGCGAGCGGCCCCGACCCCGATGACCGTCCTCGTCCAGGGTGAGACGGGAACCGGCAAGGAGCTGGTGGCCTCGGCTCTGCACTACGGCAGTCCCCGCCGCAATTCTCCCTTCGTGACCCTCAACTGCGCAGCGCTGCCGGAAAACCTCGTCGAGAGCGAGCTCTTCGGACACGAGAAGGGCTCCTTTACCGGCGCCATCGCGCGAAAGAAAGGGCGCTTCGAGCTCGCCGATGGAGGTACGGTGTTTCTCGACGAGGTGGGGGAGTTGACACTGAACTGCCAGGCAAAACTGCTGCGTCTGCTCGAGGAGCGCTGCTTCGAGCGGGTTGGCGGCACCACCGAGATCGAAGTGGATGTACGGATTATCGCGGCAACGAACAAGAACCTCCAGGAGGCTGTAGAGGAAAAGCTGTTCAGGGAAGACCTCTTCTATCGCCTGAATGTCCTCGACATACTCGTCCCGCCCCTGAGGGAGAGAACAGAGGACATCCTGCTGCTATCGGAGTTCTTTATCACCAACAGCCCCGTCGGCGGACGCCCCAGAAAACTGACCGGTAAAGCCGAAAAGAAGCTCATGAGCTACAGCTGGCCAGGCAATGTCCGCCAGCTCAGGAACGTCATCGAGAGCGCTCTCGTCCTTGGAGATGGAGAAAAAATCCATCCCGACGACCTCGTTCTTCCGGAGAAGACGAGCCTGCCCCGAATGACCGACTGGGAGCCGATAAGTCTCCAGGAGCTCGAGCGCCAGCATGTTCTCAAGGTTCTCGAACACACCGAAGGAAACAAGAAGAGAGCGGCGGAGCTGCTCGGAATCGAACGATGCACTCTCTACTCCAAGCTCAAGAATTATGACGCCTGAAGCTCAACGTGTTCTTCACTGCTGCCTGACCGCTCTGGCCCTGTCGCTTTGCGGCGTCACGGCGCCCGCGGCCGATGGAAAAAACGAAACCGCGACGCCCGGGAAAACCAGGAAGGGACCCGAAGACTCCGGCAAGAGCACACCCGCGGCCCCCGCCGGGACAGCGACGAGAAGAATCATCCTGCCCAAGCCCGGCTCCTATCGCGCCCCGGGTATTCTCAGGCTGGC
>JAKUSY010000745.1 GCA_022451445.1 Planctomycetota bacterium | reverse complement strand
GCGCCCGCCGCAAAGAGCAGATCCAGGACCTCCTGCGCAAGGCTCTCCAGGGTATCCGCCAGGGCGAGTACCGCAAGGTCGTCGATATCTGCGAGACGGTCCTCAAGCAGGAGCCGGAGAACAAGGTAGCCTCCTTCTGGCTGAGAAGCGCCAACGAGCGTCTTCTCAAGGAGCGCGAGTTGAAGATGATCCAGGACCGTATCGAGGCCCGCAAGGTTCTCGAAGAGAATTTTGCCGAGGGAACGACTCCCTACGAAGAGATCTTCGTCTTCCCCGAGGACGAGTACTGGCAGAGAGTTCGCCTGCGCCAGAGGCGCATGGAGCCGCACATCATCGAGGATCCTGAGCCGATCAAGAAGATCAAGACGGCCCTGGAAACGACCAAGATCGACGTCAGCTTCGAGGATTCTCCCCTTCGCGACGTGATCGATCACTTCCGCTCGGTGGTCGGCATCAACATGCTGATCGATCCCCAGATAGATCCCGACGATGAGGCCCTCCAGGTCTCGCAGACGATCAACCAGCTGACCGCGATGAGCGCCCTGAAGCTCATCCTGTCATCCATGGAGCTTGGGCTCACCTTCCAGGAGAATACGCTGGTTATCACGAGCGCCGATGAGGCCGTCGAGCCGACGGAGTTCGAGGTCTACAACGTCTCCGACCTTCTCATGAAGATCAGGGATTTTGCCGCTCCGGAGATTCGCCTCAGGAGCTCGACGGATGATCAGGATTCTCCGATCGAGTTTACCGATGACAGCTTCGAGGAAGAGGAAGAGCTCGAGCCCGAGGGCCTCATCGAGCTCATCATGGAGAGCACGGGCGGAGATGACGTATGGGATGGCGAGGTCAACAGCATTGAGCATCAGCGCGGTCAGCTCCTGGTCAACGCGACCAGGGACCTGCACCGTAAGGTGCTCGATGTCCTCGGAAACCTGCGTGAAGACTCCGACCTCTACGTTGTTATCGAGGCGCGTTTCATCGATATCCACGATGATTTTCTCGAAGATATCGGTGTCGATTCCCGCAGCCTCGCCGCTACCCAGCTTGCTACTGTGCATGCAGGGGTTCTCAATGATTCGTCTACCGGTGGAAATGACATCGGTATCATCGAGGGGCCGAATCCCAACGGTCCTCCCGCCGATGTCTTTCTCGTCCAGGGCCTCGAGCGCTGGGCCGGCCGGGTTCAGCATATCGTGGATGGTTTCACCGGGGTGATCTCCGGCGAGAGGATCAACGCCGGCGGCGGTATCGGCGGAGGTACTTTCCAGGCGACCTGGCTCGAGCCCTTCCAGGTAAACGTCATCGTTCGCGCTGTCCAGGAGAAGCAGAACATTCGCGAGCTCACGGCTCCGATCGTCACGGCCCACAATAATGAGCGGGTATACGTTTCGGTGGTTACCCAGCGCGCCTATATTTCCGACTATGAGCTGGTGAGTGGTGGAACCGGTTTCGCGATCATAGAGGTCGCCGATCCTGTCGTGCAGACTTTCCAGGAGGGCGTCATTCTCGATGTCGATCCCACCATTTCTCACGACAAGAAGTACATCACCCTGGCTGTGCGTCCGACCCTGGCTACGCTGATTGGCGGAGTCATCTCGACGATTCAGATCAGCCTAGGTAGCTTCACGAACGTCGCTACCCAGGTGCCGATCGGCATCCCG
>JAKUSY010000744.1 GCA_022451445.1 Planctomycetota bacterium | reverse complement strand
TATCTTGTGCTGCATGACTCTTACCCTGCCTGCCCAGCCGTCCGCATTGAGAAAGTCCCCGGCTCATCAAGAACCGAACGAACCCGTTTCTCGAACGGACCGGGAGACCTGTTGATGAACACGCTGGCGAGCGTCCTCCCGGGCGAACGCAGGATGAGACCACTCGTTCCCGACTCGACGAGGAGCTCCTCGAGGTCCGAGAGAGATTCGCCGGCCGGCCAGGCCAGCCAGGCGACGCTGCCGCCGCAACCGTAGCGCCTCTCCGCGCCCAATTCCTCAAGGTGTTCATCTAGCGCCTCGATCACGCCAAGGGTGGCTGGAGCCTTCACGAGGCTGTCCCCGGCGCCCGCCCAGGAGAACTCGCCGGCGGCACGCCAGCGGTCTTCATCTTCCTCGACCACGACGCAGGGAAAATTCACCAGGGAGCGCAGCCGATCGAGACGGGCCTGCAGAACCGAGGCGACCCCGCCGATCCTGAGCTCCAGGGTCCCCGGCGGCCTCAGCTCCAGGGCGAACAATTCCTCGGTCGATGAATTCAGCAGGGCGATCGTGTCGAGAGCCTCGCGGAGACCGCCGGTCTCGACCTCCAGGGTCGCGAAGGCCTCCTTGCGCGGAAAGACCTTGAAGGTGAGCTCCAGCAGCACCCCCAGCTCACCGAGACTGCCGGTCAGCAGCTTAGGGAAATCGAAACCGGCCGCGTTCTTGACGACCTTGCCGCCGCCACGGAGCTCGCGACCATCTCCATCGATGAAGCTGGCGCCGATGAGAAAATCGCGGACGCCGCCGTAGCGATAGCGACCGGGACCGCTGAGCCCGGCGGCGACGGTCCCTCCGAGGGTAGAGCCCGCCTCGCGCAGCGGTGGATCAAAGGGGAGGTACTGTCCATTCTTCCCCAGCGCCTCCTCGACCTCCGCCACCGGCGTACCGCCGAGGGCGGTGAAGGTGTACTCGCAGGGATCGTACTCGATGATTCCGCTGAGCCCGCTGAGATCGAGAATGGAGGCCTCGTCATCCACGGCGCAGAGCGCCGGCTTGGTGCCGGCCCCGCGGGGCCGCAGCCGTTTCGATCCGCGCACAGCCTCCACGGCTTCAGCTGAGTTGGCGGGGGTGAAGGTGCTCATTCTCTGCTGATCCTTCCCTCTTTCTCGAGTGGATGCAGACCATGAGACTTCATCGCAGGAGGCTCTCCTTCCGGCAGCATCTTGCCCCTGTTGGCAAGCCGCCCCGGATCGATCGCGGACCGGACCCTCTTCATCGCCTCGATATTCACGTCTGAAAACATGTCTTTCATATAGGCGATCTTCTCGATTCCCACACCGTGCTCGCCGGTGATCGAGCCGCCGAGGCGCACGCAGAACCGGAGAATCTCCCCGGCGAGCTCCTCTGCCTTCTCGAGCTCCCCAGCCACCCGGCCATCGTAGAGAATCAGGGGGTGAAGGTTTCCATCCCCGGCGTGGAAAACATTGGCGACGCGAAGTCCATGGATCGAGCTGAGCTCCTCGATTTTCCTCAGCGCCTCTCCCAGCCTGCCGCGGGGAACGACTCCGTCCTGGACCAGGAAGTCCGGGCTCAGCCGCCCGGCGGCTGAGAAGGCGCTCTTTCGCCCCTTCCAGATTTTCATCCTCTCCTCTTCTTCACGGGCCTCCATCACCTCGCTGGCCCCCGA
>JAKUSY010000743.1 GCA_022451445.1 Planctomycetota bacterium | reverse complement strand
TATCGTAGAGTCCCCAGGGGTTCGGTTTCTTGACGCCTACCGGGGGGTCTTTCCCGGCCGCGTTGCCGTGGAACCATCCGTAATCGCGGAGGCTCGCGGCGTCGTCGCCGAAGGAGTAGAGGGTGTCGGTTCCCGCCCGGGCGCAGTATTCCCACTCGGCTTCCGACGGAAGCCGGATGCGTTCGGCTGCTGAGATGAGCCCTGCCGAACGCATGAGGCCGGTGGCGCACTGGCAGAACCTGGCGGCATCGGCGTAGTCGAGCTCCTCAACGGAGTTCCTCTTTCCTTTCCAGCGACTCGGGTTGAATCCCATCACGGCTTCCCAGAGGTCCTGGGGAACCTCGTAGCGGGCCACCTCGAAGGGGCCGGACATCTTTACGGTTCGAGGAGGAGCCTCGGCGGCGGGACCTCCCTTGCGTCCCATCTGAAAAGACGCGGGATAGCTCCCCTGGCCGGGTTTGATGGAGATGAACTCCTTGCGCAGGACAGCCAGCAGCTTCTTCTGCCGGCTGGTGGGGAGGTGGTAGCCCAGGGCGTTGAGGCGAATCCTGTAGAGGGAGGTATCGACGGTCACGTAGAGGATGTCGGCCTGGTAGCCGCGTCCGAAGGCGCAATTGCTCGGCAGGCTCTCTGCAGCGGGGGGCAGGCCCGGCGCGCCGCGGGTGGAGATGAGTCCGAGCTCTTTTCCCGAGGGGTCGGTGATGAGAATTCCCGGCCGCGTGGCGCTGCGCAGCGCCAGGTAGAGGTTGCCCCTGGAGTCGGTCGTCATTCCATCGATGCCCTTCTCCGAGCCGAAATCAATCAGCGTTCTGCGGGGACCGGCGACCAGGCCCTTGCCGTCAAGGCTGAATGCGTAGAGCTTCATCGAGCCCTGCTTCGGCGGCGGGAGGGAGGGATCGATGCGGTCGGTGCCGTTGTCGTGGTTGGCTACGTAGAGGGTCTTTTCGTCCGGGCTCAGGGCGATGCCGTTTGGTTTTTCCACCTGCCGGGTGAGCTCGCGGACCGTTCCATCGGCGTCGATTCGGTAGATCGCGCGGTGCTGGAGCTCACGGGTCTCGTGACCCACGTATCTCGGGTCGCTGAAGTAGACTCGGCCCGAGCGGTCGATGACCAGGTCATTAGGGGCGTTGAACTGTTTGCCGTTGAATTTTCCGGTGACCAGTTTTTCTTCACCCGTCTGGATATCCCAGCTGACGATTCGGCGCTTGCCGTAGTCGGCGCCCTGGCAACCGACCAGCCGGCCGGCCGCGTCGAACATCAGGCCGTTCGACTTGCCGCTGTCTTTCCTGAAGGGGGTCGTCTTGCCGCTGCGGGGATCGTAGCGCAGGATCATCCCGGCTCCCCCATCCTTGTTCATGGGGATGTCGGAGAAGAAGATGCTCCCATCGGGGGCGACCGCCGGTCCCTCGGTGAGCCCTCCCTTGAGCGTCGCGCTGCGGGTAAAGAGATGTTCGAGCCTGGCATCGGGGGGAACGATTCCAACGTCTTCAGGGCCTGGCGGAGCCGCCACCGTCCGGATGCCCGTGCTGAGTCCCATGCACAGGGCCAGGCAGGGCAGAAGATAGAACTTCTTTTCTTTCATCGGCCCAGCGACGCCTTCATTCACCGTCGCCATCGCTGCCTCCGTCTCCGGGGTTCCCGAGCTGTGTCAGCGCGAGCGCGGTCTG
>JAKUSY010000742.1 GCA_022451445.1 Planctomycetota bacterium | reverse complement strand
TCGGCCTGACTGAGCAAGTCCGCCACATGACGGAATACGCCCAGGACTATGACATCACCATCGCAGTGATGGGCTGCCGAGTAAACGGGCCAGGCGAGACCGATGACGCCGACCTAGGTCTCTGGTGCGGTCCGCGCACGGTAAACCTCAAGAAAAAGTCCGAACCCCTCGGTTCCTATACCTACGACGAGGTGCTCGATCGGCTGCGGGAAGAGCTCGACAGGCTCATCGCCGCGCGAACCTGAGGACGTGGCCCGGGCCCGGAAGCAATGAACAATGTCTTTTCCAGGTGATGATTCGAAGACGACCGGAGAGAACCGTCTTGCCGCCTCCGATGCTGACCGCTCGGCTTTCGGGGGGCGGGTTGATTTCTTTGTGATCCAGGATTACAAGGAGAACCGCCGCAAGTGTACCGTCCAACCGCTCGCCGATCTGGAGGGGCTCGAGCTTCTGCGCCTGGGCATCCCTATTGTGGGGGAGGAGCTCGTGGGGGTGCCCGCCGGCATTCTCCTGGAGGTGGATGCCCCTGTGCTCGTCGCAGAGGACGCCTTGCATCTTAGCGGCGGAGGCCGTCTTGTTCTTCTCGATGCGACCTGGGTACGCCTCGCCCCGTTGGTGCGCAGGCTGTGTTTCGAGGGCTCCGCCGGTATCCAGAGGCGCTCTCTTCCCGGGGATTTCAGGACGGCCTATCCCAGGCACTCGAAGCTCTTCGAGGATCCCGCTGGCGGTCTCGCCAGCGTGGAGGCGATGTTCGCATCAACGGTAATACTGGGAGCGCCCCGCGAAGAGCTCTTGCAGCATTACCGCTGGGCCGGTGAGTTCCTGGAGCTCAACAGGGAGGTTCTCTCCGGGTATGGCTGGGATGGAGCCCGGGGAGAGGTTCACGGGTAAGGGGCGGCTACGTTCATGGATTGTCGAGAATTGTCATTCCCGGGACAGAGGGCGTGTCTCTCCGCCCGGTATAGAATCTAATCCCAGCATTGTTTTCCAGCGGAGGTGGCGGCATGGCAATCTATATGGGCCTGGACTCGAGCACCCAGAGCCTGACGGCGGTGGTCATTGAGGCCGATGGCCGGGATCGCCAGGTCCTGGAGCATCGCTCGGTGCGTTTTGACGAGGAGCTGGTCTCCTACGGTTGTCGGAACGGGGTGCTTGCGCACCCCGATCCACTGGTGGCCCATTCCAATCCGCTGATGTGGGCGGAGGCCCTCGACAGGCTTTTCGAGGAGCTCGCCCGCGAAGGCAACTTCCCGCTCGGGGATCTGCAGGCGATCTCGGGTTCGGGCCAGCAGCACGGAAGCGTCTATCTCAACGCCTCGGCCGCTTCCCGGCTGTCCGCCCTCGATCCCTCGGCGCCCCTGGCCGGTCAAATACAGGATATCTTCTCCCGTCCTACCTCGCCGATCTGGATGGATTCCAGCACCGCCGCCGAGTGCGAGCTGATCACGGCCGAGGTGGGTGGGGACCTCGAGCTTGCCGGCCTGACGGGCTCGAAGGCGTTCGAGCGGTTCACCGGTCCGCAGATCCGGAAATTTCATTCCGAGGATCCCGCTGGCTACGAGGCGACCGATCGCATACACCTCGTCAGCTCTTTCATGGCCAGCCTGCTGGCGGGGTCCGATGCACCGATAGATCCCGGTGATGGGGCGGGAATGAACCTGATGGATC
>JAKUSY010000741.1 GCA_022451445.1 Planctomycetota bacterium | reverse complement strand
AAGCCGGGGGAATACGGGAAGCAATTCGCCGCCTTCTACTCGGCTCGCAAGACGGCCGATGGAGAGGACGATTCCGTAACCTACCCCTATGAAAAATTCACCGAGTTGAGCACCGCGCTGGAGGCAGAGAACGCTCTCCTGGCCTTTTCAAAGGCCCTTGATGGGGAGGACTCGGCATCGGCGCGCTCGGAGGATGACTGGCGGGAAGGTTTCGAGCTCAAGGCTCGTACCGATGCTCTCGATGAGTGGAAGAAGGGGAGCCTCGCGCGGAAGATCGGCTCCAAGCTCGAAGACATCGCCGGCGAGGGGCTCGCGGATGCGGGCGCCGGGATGAAAGATCTCTTCAAGCAGCTGATCTACCTGCCCGTCGCGCTCGGCCTCTCGCTCCTGCTGAGCTTCTTCATCGTTTTCGACCTGACGAAGATGCGCCGCGGGGTTCGAAGGCTCCATAGCAGCCGGGCGAAGGATTTTTATCTCGAGATCGCTCCCGGCCTCATCAGCTTCGGCCGCCTGATCGGCCGCGCCTTCCAGGCCCAGGCCGTGATCGCCTTCTTCAACACGATCCTGACGTTCCTGCTGATCCAGATTCTCGGCATCGAGAGCCCTCTCTTTCTCTGCTCCATCGTCTTCGTCTGCAGCTTCATTCCCGTGCTCGGGGTGGTCCTGTCGAGCGTTCCCATCGCCATCATGGCGATCGCCCAGGATGGTGGCGGCGTCGGGCTGGCCTTCCTGGCTGTGGCAGGCGTTCTGCTCATCCACCTGGTGGAGGCCTGGATTCTCAATCCGAAGATCCTCGGCGACATGCTGCACCTGCACCCGGTCATGGTGCTGGCGATCCTGGCCGTCGGTGAGCATTTCTTCGGCGTCTGGGGGCTGCTGCTGGGAGTTCCCGTGATCGTCTACATCCTTCGCTTCGTCATCCTCGATGAGGGGATTCCCGGGATCATCGAGCCGATTCATCCGGCGGACCTGCTGAAGGCGGGCGAGGCGGACGCGGCCGACGATGCCATCGCGGCAGCGGCCGAGACCGATGAGGAGTGACGGACGATGCCGACCCCGAAATTTCCCCAGGGGATTCTCCTCCTCCTGCCGCTGCTTGTGGGCTGTTCGATGAGTGAGGGCTTTCGCAAGCAGGGCTTCAAGATCATCGCCCATCGCGGCGCATCGAAAGAGGCTCCTGAGAACACGCTCGCCGCGATCGAGCTTGGAATCAGGCAGGGCGCCGATGGAGTGGAGTTCGATGTCTACAAGACCGGTGATGGCTGGCTCGCGCTCATGCACGACAAGGACGTGCTGCGCACCACGAACTTCAAGGACGTGTTTACCGATGGCCGCAGTGCGAAGGTCTCGGAGCTGAGCCTCGCGGAGCTTCGCAAGCTCGACGCGGGAAGCTGGCATTCTGCGGACTACGCCGGGGAAAAGGTGCCGACCTTCGAGGAGGCTCTCGAGAAGCTGCGGGGCCGGGCCACGCCCGTCATCGAGATCAAGCCCGAGGATATCGGGCAGGACGTGGCGATGATCGTCCAGAAGCTCGCCATCGAGAAAGAGGTCTTCGTGCAGAGCTTTTCGCCTAGGGCGATCCGAGATTTTCACGAGGATCTGCCCGGCGTCACGACAGGTTTTCTTACCGGCGACAAGGTTTCTGACGACAGCATCGCCCGGGCCCGGGAG
>JAKUSY010000740.1 GCA_022451445.1 Planctomycetota bacterium | reverse complement strand
ATCATCGATGTCGAGCAGAAGAATCCCGAGAGGATCGTGCATATCATCGAGGCCAAGGAGGCCGATGCCCAGGACCTCGTCTCCATCATCGAGAGCTTCCTTCAGCAGAGCAGGGCCGGGCGCAGCAGCACCTCGAAAGCGCCCATCCGCACCACCTCCACCACCTCCAGCGCCAGCCGGAGCAGCTCCAGCCTCAACCGTGGCGGAGCCCGCGCCTTAGAGACGAGCCTCATAGCCGACCCCCGCACCCAGAAGATCATCATCACGACCTATACGATGGAGGATCTCGAAGACATCAACATGCTGGTGCGCGAACTCGACACGCGCTTCGACCTCAGGCGGCTCAAGACCCAGATCTACCGTATGCGTTACCTCAAGGCCATCGACGTGGCGCCCGTCATCTCCGACATCATCGGCTCAACGGGCGGCACCCGCAGCGGAACCAGGGGGCTGGGTACCTCGGCGAGAAGCCGGACCCGTACGCAGGGAAGAGCCACCAGCACCCAGGGCCGGTCCGCCCTCGGCGGAACCACAGGCCGCACCTCCAGCGGCCTCACGGGCAACGCCGGAGCCGGGATGCTGCCGACGCTGATCGTCCCCCATGAAGAGACCAACTCGCTGATCGTCCAGGCCGAGCCTGAAGAATATGCCGAGATCCTCAACATCCTGGAGCAGATCGACGTCAAGCGCAGGCAGGTATTTCTCGAGGCCGCCCTGGTGCAGGTCTCCCAGTCGAGCAATCTCAACTACAGCATCGAGCTGCTCGCCGGAGACCCCGATGACCGCGCCACGCGGGTGCTCTTCGAGCAGTCCTTCGGCCTGAGCGGGATCGACCCCGTTGACTGGAACCGGATCCTCGATCCCAGCACATTCCCCACCGGTGCAGTCGCCGCGATCATGGACAGGGCTAAGTTACCCCTGCTCATCGAGTTCCTGAAATCCAACACCGACTCCAAGGTGTTGGCGACGCCTTTCATACTCGCCGACGACAATGTCCAGAGTACGATCAATATCACCGAGACCCGCTATGTAAGCAACCAGTCCACCGTCAACACCACCACCACGTCCTCGCAGCAGGGCGAAGATGCCGGCATCACCCTGGACATCTTCCCCACCATCAACTCAGAAAATTCCGTATTCCTCGAGGCCGGTCTCGAGGTCTCGGAGTTCCAATCCGTCGGAGGTTCCGGGGTGACATCGCTGCCGCCGAAAACGACCAACTCGATCACATCCTCCGTCACCATCGCCGGAGACAGGATCTACGTCATCGGCGGCCTGACCAGGGAGAACAAGGCGAAGAGCGTCTCGAAGCTCCCCCTGCTCGGAGACATCCCCTTCCTCGGCAAGCTCTTCAGGTCCGAGTCAGATTCGGGCTCGGTCACGAACCTCTATATCTTCCTGCGCGCCCACATTCTCACGGATGAAAACTTCACGGACCTCGCCCACCTGACGGACCAGGCACTGAAAAAGGCCAACTCCTATGCCGATGGAGAGCCGATCGCCTCGCAGTTTGAGCTCCCCCCGAGAGCTCCCAAGGCCAAGGCGGAAATCAACCGCGACGATCCGACCATCTTCCGGCGAGCCGATTCACGCTCCCGAGGAGATGAGGCGCTCCGACGGCGCGCCAGGGATGCGCAGGAGAACCAGGGAGGCGACAGCTCCACCAGGGGCGGT
>JAKUSY010000074.1 GCA_022451445.1 Planctomycetota bacterium | reverse complement strand
AGCGTCGCCTGGACCGATGTCATCCAGGGCATCATGCTCATCGGCGGAATGCTGCTGGCGGGAGTGGCGGCCATCGCCGCGCTGGGAGGAGCCAGCGAATTCCTCGACAAGATCAACAATCTCCCGGCTGAGATGCTCTCGCTGCCGGGGAGAAGCGGCGGCTGGCCGGCGACCAAGATGATGACGGTATGCCTCTTCGCGGCGGCCGGCTCGATGATCCAACCGGCGCAGTGGATGCGCTACTACGCGGCCCGCTCGAAAAAGGACCTCCGGCGAAGCGCCCTCCTGCTCGGAATCGTACTGGCCGGCTGCTCTCTCTTCGGGGTCATGTTGATCGGGCTAGGAGGGGAGGTTCTCTACCCCGCGATGACCGAGGGTGGAACGCTTGCCCCGCACCCCGGGGTAGGAGAATCCTTCGACCAGATCCTCGTCGTCGTACTGAAGAACCACGTACCCGGTGTTTTCGGAGGAGGAATCGGCATCCTGCTGGCGGCCCTGATCTGCGTGGCGATCATGGCCGCCTCGATGAGCACCGCCGCCTCGAACCTCCACGCCATGAGCGCCGTATTTACCCGCGACATCTACGCCCGGCTGCGGAAGCCCGCTTCCGGAGATGCGGAGAGAACCTGGGTCGGACGCGCCGTCATCCTCGCCGCGACCTCCCTGGCCGTCATCCTCATCCGGGTCAAGGTGAACAATCCGAACTTCGAACCGATCAAGCTCATCGCCGAGATGGGCCTGCTGGCGATCGCCTTCTCCTCACAGCTCCTGCCCATCACGATCGACATGCTCTTTCTCCGCCGGGGCAGCCACGCCGGGGCCATCTGCGGCCTGCTGGCGGGACTTGGCGTGGTATTCTTCTTCACGCCTTTCTTCTCCATGGCGGCGGAAGGAAGCGCCGCCGGCGACGCCACCATCACCTGCATTAAGGACATCAGCCGGCGCATCGATACCGGGGCCTTCGCCCTGGTAGCCAACGTGAGCGTCTTCGTCATCGTCAGCCGGCTTACAGGTAATTCACGGGAAGGAGTCTCGGCATGAGCGGTAGAAGCGCCCGGGAGTGGATCGACGCCTATGGAGAAAGTCACGAGGACGGCGTCAACAAGCTCATTCACTGGCTCTGCGTACCGTCGATCATGTTCAGCCTCATGGGGTTGCTGGTCTGCATCCCCTCGGATGTTCTCGCCGTAGCGCTACCCGAATCCCTGGCAGGTTGGGCGCCCTGGGCCAATTGGGCCACCCTCGCAATCCTCGGCTCCTGGCTCTTCTACCTCAGGCTCTCCCTGCCGCTGGCGGCCGGGTTCGTACCCATCGGCATCGCGCTGCTCTGGGGCAACGTCTCCCTCAAGCTCGCCGAGGAGGGAGGCAGTCCACCGCTCCTCTACATTTCGCTGGCTGTCTTCGTCCTCGCCTGGATTGGCCAGTTCATCGGCCACAAGATCGAAGGAAAAAAACCTTCTTTCTTCGAGGATCTGCAGTTCCTGCTCATCGGACCGGCCTGGCTGCTGGCGGCGATCTACCGCAAGCTCGGCATCCGCTACTGAAAGGGTCAGGCCCCGCCGGAGCGGGGCGCCAGGCGCAGGGTGCTGACCACTGCGCGGTCGACCGCATCGTCAGACCAGGCCATGCGCAGGCCCTCGCCACGCAGCCAGTAGGGAAGCTGGTCGTCGTAATGCACAGAGAGCGGATTCCCCGACTGACCCCCGGGCAACACGAACCGCGCCTCGTCCCATTCTCCCACATCGATGACCATCCGCAGCGAAGGTATGATCCACGACGGCGCGTCTAGATCGAGAGGATTTACCGCTGACTGGAGAATCGTGTTGGTATCACCGCCTATGGGGAATGGCCCGCGGTTGAATACAGGCGCCAGGATTTTCTTCTCGCCCACCGGGTGCTCAAGGACCAGGCCGTGCAGGCATCCCCAGGACCAGCCGCCCGGATCATCGCCGCAACGCCGGCGAATCTCCTCGAGGGCATCGAGCGCGGCGGCGGCAATCTCATCGTCCCAGGAACCTTCGAACCAGCCAACCGGACGTTGCCGCAGCATCTCGACAAGATGCGAGACCCTGCGGACCGCCATCACCCCGTTAGGAACAATCCCCGTAAAGCCCCTGCCGAGCACGAAATCCGCCGAGCGAGGCGCCTTGGCCCGCGCAAGGCGGCGGCAGAGCGCCGCCAACAGGAATTCGAAAACTGTCGCAGCGGCGGAATCGGTTTCCATGGCCCCATCCCAGCTTCCAAGCAGCTCGGCAGCCTGGGCGAGACGGGAATCCCCCTCGCAGACCGGTAGCAGGTGTTCTTTCAGCTCACGCCATGGAATCGAATCGACATCACATTGAAGAGCCTCGATGGAGGCCAGGTCCCAGTCACTGCGGGATGCGAGAACCTCGCGGATCCGCCGCACGCGGTAGGAATCGATAAAATCGATTCCGAGGAACGCCCCCTCGGATACCGGCCGGGGCGAGTTGTTGGCGGTAGCCACAAAACCCTCGCCGGGATCATCCAGGAAGGGCATTTCCTCGTAGGGGACACGCCCCTCCCGCCAGCCCACACCCTCCGCCCAGGCTGGAAGCGGGAAGGCGCCGTTACCCGCACGCCTTACCGGCGCGTTCCCCACAAGCTGCCAGCCGATCTTTCCGCCGGTCTCCGCCCAGACCATGTTGAGAGAGAGAGCGGGCCAGTGACGGAAACCCTCGCGAAATTCTTCAAAGCTCGTCGCCTTGTGGGCCAGGAGGGTCCCATGGATCGGCGCAGGGTCCAGCCAGACCGCCCGCAGCGAGATCGCCCGGCCTTCTCCTTCGATCGCGGGGGAGATGAGCGGGCCGCGCGGCGTCACCAGGACCACCTCGACGACAGGCTCCCCGCCCTTGACCTCGATGATCTCCTCGCGAACCTCGCAGGACTCGAACCCTTCGGCCGAACGAACGCTCCGCCCATCCGGTCCGATCTCCTCGATAAAGAGGTCGGTATTGTCGATCATGCCCGCCGTCACACCCCAGGCGCCGTGATCGTTGTGGCCGGCGCAGATGCCCGGCGTTCCGACCAGGGAGGCTCCAGCCACGGCCCAGTCGGGAGTCCGGATATGGGACAGGTACCAGGGCGAGGGCAGGGTGGGCGTAAGATGCGGATCGTTGGCGACAATCGGGCGACCACTCGCCGTGCGGTTGCCCGACACCGCCCAATTATTGGATGCTCCACCCACGGCCGCGTACCGTGAGAAGGTATCGAGATCTTGATCCAGCAGCTCCAGGGCCACTCCGGCCGAAGCTCCCGGCGGGGATGTGACGTCCTGGGACTCGGATGCCGCCAGGGGATCGAGAGCCAGAAGGGCCTCCATTCCATCGAGCTCGGCAATCCGAAGCCTCGCCAGCTCCTGGTCCCAATTCGCCGCCAACAGAAAGGAGAGCAGCGACAGGATCGCGCTCGTGTCGAGCACGGTGAACTCGGTCGGGGTCGAACGCAGCAGGCTGAATTCGTGGGCTATCTTCGAATGCCCCTCGTCGCGCCCACGATTCACGCCGCAGGCAAAAGCCTCCGCAGTCTCCAGGAACGAATCCTCCATCACCACCAGACGCTGCCTGGCCGATTCGTAGAAACCGATGCGGCGGCAGAGACGGTCCACCGGGAGGACGTCAGGGCCGACCAGGGCGGCCAGCGTTCCGCGGCCGAGCCGCTGCAGGATCTCGATCTGGAAGGACCGGTCCTGCCCCTGGCAGAAGCCCGCTGCGAACCAGGCATCGGCATCATTGGCGGCGCGGATATGGGGAATCCCCCAGCAGTCGCGCAGTATCTCGACCTCTTCACGAATACCCTCGAGGCGGATGCTGCCCTCGGCCACCACCGGACGCTTACCGAGGATCAGGCGAAAGAGCGCTCGGGTAAGCCCCATCAACCATCCTCCCGGCGTTTTTTCCGCCAACCGTATCCGGACCCACCTTGATGCCGCATTTCATCCATCCTCTCTCGTAACCGGCGTATTGTAACCGCAAAACCCTCGGGACAACGTATCTCCATCCGGCTATAGGACTACTCCAGGTCCTCGGAGAAATAGCGTTCGAGAATCTGCTCGGAGCTCTTCCAGCCGGTCTCATCCTGGATCTCCCTGCAGCGATCGAGAATCTCGGAAAAGCCCGGGCCGGGCTCCTGGCCGCGCGCGATGAGATGGCGGCCGAGGACCACGTCAGGCTCCCCCGCCTCCTCGAGCTCCAGCAGCTCGGCCTGGCGGAGAAATTCCGCCCCGGCGGGAAACTCGTGCGCTAGCGCGTCAGCGGTAGTGCGTCCGAAATGATCCGCCTCCGCCAGTCGATGAAGAATCCGCGCGTTCATCCCCCCGGCATCGAGCTTCCGAGCCAGGCGGCGGTAGGCTTTCGGCGAGGCGGCCTGGCTGACGAAATTCGCCGGCGCCAGGTGGTGATGTACCAGGACCTCGACGGCCGCGACCAGGGCCGAAGGCGCTCGGAGCCTGCCGAGAAACTGCCGGGTCGGCTCGACGCCCTCGCGCTCGTGGTTGGGCGAACGGACCCGGCCATCGACCTCGACCGTCGTCGCAGGCTTGCCGAGATCGTGACAGAGGGCGGCGAACATCACGATGAGATCCTCCTCCTCGAATCCCTCTCCGCGCCTCGCCTTGGCAGCCTCGTCGACGACCAGCAGGGTATGCTCCCAGACCGTACCCTCGGGATGCCATTGGGCATCCTGCTTCACCCCCACCATGGCCTCGAGCTCGGGAAAGAAACGCAGCAGCCCGGCGCGGTGGAGAAAATCCAGCCCCAGGGATGGCTTCTGGCCTTTCCGCAGGAGCTTCCGGAACTCTTCGAAAAGACGCTCACCCGGAAGCTCTGACAAATCCAGGGCGCGGCAGAGCTCGACGAGCTCATCGTCAGGCTCCATCCAGGGAAAGCGGGCGGCGAATTGGGCGACCCGGAGACCCCGGAGGGGGTCCTCCGGAAAATGCTCCGGGTCGGTCGCCCGCATGATTCCCGCCTCGATGTCCGCCCTTCCGCCATGGGGGTCCTCCACCTCCGCTCCGGGGATCTCCACCCCGATACTGTTCATGCTCAGATCGCGGCGACGCGCAGCCTCTTCGAAGCCGAGCTCGGGATCGAGCTCGACCTGGAATCCCCGGTGACCGCGCCCCACCTTATTGTCGCGACGGGGCAGGGAAAAGGAACAGTCGACCCACTTGTCGGAGAACAGCCCCTTGACCACGAACACCCCGAAAGAGCGCCCGACGCTGATCACCTCCCCGAAGGAGCCGAGAACCTCCTCGAGCCGGGCAAGCTGCAGGCCGTAGACCTCGATGTCGATGTCATTGAACTCAACGGCGGAGGCGACCGGTCGGTCGGACTCTGAAAAGATCCAGTCCCGAACATGGCCCCCCACCAGGAAGGCTCTACCCCCGGCTTCGGAAATCGCTCCGGCCACATCGAGGACCTCTGGAGGTAATGAGTCGTGCTTCATGGCGGAATCCTACAGTAATTAACTTACGGTATCAGCCACTGTACTTGGCTTACGGCATCAACCACCGTCATCTGACAACCGATCTCGGACCAAGCCGTACTTCGACTGAGGAACTGTTCGTGTTAATCTGGGTGGGCCTCCGAGAAGGATACCATTCGACCGAAAAAACCATGAATTCACGAATTCCCATTCTGCTGACCGCCGCCTTCTGCGCCCTCTGCCTTCCCTGCGAGGCGGAGGACTGGCCCACCTACCGGCATGACAGCGCCAGGTCGGCCAGCACCGCCGAGGAGCTCGACGCTTCGCTCGTCGAGGCCTGGGTCTACCGGTCGAGGCGGCCGCCGCACACGGCCTGGACCGGCGCGGCCAAGTGGGACGGGTGGCACAAGATCTACGGCCTCAAGGATCGCATGGTCTTCGACAGGGTCTTCCACATCGCCGCCGTGGGAGACTCGGTCTACTTCGGCTCATCGGTTGAGGACAAGATCACCTGTCTCGACGCCACAAACGGCAAGACCCGCTGGACCTTCTACACCGAGGGACCCGTGCGCCTGGCGCCGACCATCTCCGGCGGCAGACTCTACGCGGGAAGCGATGATGGCCTGGTCTACTGCCTCAAGGCCACCGATGGGAAGCTCGAGTGGAAATACCGGCCCGGACCCGATGACCGCCGAATCCCCGGCAACGAGCGCATGATCTCCATGTGGCCGGTGAGGACCAGCGTGCTTGTCAGGGACGGAGTCGCCTTCTGCGGCGCCGGGGTGTTTCCGTGGGAAGGCGTCTATCTCTGCGCCCTCAACACCTCGAGCGGAAAAGAGCTCTGGAAGACCGGCATGAAGAATCTCCCCGCGCAGGGATACCTGCTCGCCTCCTCGACCCGCCTCTACGTGACCACCGGCAGAGAGCGTCCGGTGATCTTCGATTCCAGGAGCGGCCGCAAGCTTTACCAGGTAACCGGCGGCGGCGGGGGCACCTACGCCCTGGTCACCGGGGACATGCTCGTCTACGGCCCCGGCAAGACCGGCGAGATAAGCGTCTTCAAGTCAAACCGCAAGGACCAGCTGGCGAGCTTCAAGGGCAACCAGATGATCGTCACGCCGAAGGTGTCCTACCTGTTGACCGACACCCGGCTCTCGGCGCTCGACCGCGCCCGCTATCTCGAGCTGCACGAAAAACGCGAGGCCCGCAAGACCCGCAAGGGAAAGGTCACGGAACAGCTCAAGAAGCTCGGCAGGAACGCCTCCTCGAGCGCCGGGAAAAAACTCCGAACGGAGCTGGGAAAGCTGAACCTGGAGATCGACAAATTCGCCGGCGGCATGCGGAAATGTTTCAAGTGGCAGGTTCCCTCCGAGTTCCCACTCTCGATGATTCTCACCCGGGACAAGGTCTTCGCCGGTGGCAGAGGAAAGGTCGCGGCCTTTGAGACCCGCAAGGGCGGCATCGCCTGGGAAAAAAAAGTCCGTGGAAACGTCTACGGCCTCGCCGCCGCCGCCGGCCGTCTCTACGTTTCAACGGATGACGGCAGCATCTACTGCTACCGGGCTCCCGGCGGCGGCAAAGAGGAGGCCCGCAGGTGATCAAGACAGCCGGCACAGCTCTCCTCTTCAGCCTCGCTCTCCTGCCTCCCTGTGCCATGCCAGGCGCCGAGGCGGACGAGTCCAGCTGGATTTTCCATCCTGACAGGATCGAAGGCGGCCGGGTGAAACCAATGGCCGGCTCCCGCGAGGCTCGAATCAAGGGAACCGCTCAATACGCCACCTCGCCCACAGGACTCAGCGCCCTGGCCGTCGACGGCAAGGACAACGCCATCATCGTCTCCAACGATCCCGGGGAGCTGGCCTCTCTTCCAACGGGCAATCTGACGCTCGAGGGCTGGGTCCTCATGCGCTCGCGAAAGGAATGGTCCGGAATCGTCGGAGCCTTCCAGGATAATGGAGATTACGAAAGAGGCTTCGTGCTCGGCTGCCACAAGGACAACTTCTACTTCGGCCTGGCAACCCGGTCGACCGGAAAGATGACCCATCTGCAGGGCTCCACGGTGTACCAGATCGGCAAATGGTACCATGTCGTCGCCCGGTACGATTGGCGCCGTGGGCGCTCCTCCCTCTGGGTCAACGGTAAGCTGGACGCGCAATCCGACGAACCCGGCGGGAAAATCCTGCTCGCCCCCAGCGGATTCTTCGAGATCGGCAGCTACCATGACGACAATGAATACTTCCGGACGGAGGGGATGATCCATGAAATCGGCGTCTATTCCTCCGCCATGAGCGAAACGGAAATCACCAGACGCTACCGTGCCAAGGAAGGCAAGCTGCCGTCGGCGCCACGGGAGATCTACGGCCCGTTCTCAGAGGTCTTCGGGCCGTTCGTGGAATTCACCGATCGCGAAACGATCAAGGTTACCTGGGAAACTCCCTGGCCCTCGAAGGGCAGCCTCACGATCAGAACGCAGGGGGCCCGGCCGCTGATCCTGGAGGAAGCCGACACCCGCACGAGCCATCTCATCGTGGTTCCCGGCATCAAACCGGAAACCCTCTATCGCTATCGCCTACACTGCCGGGCGGCGGGCCACCCGGAGCTGATGACCGCGGAATACGAATTCGACTCGACCTTCAACTACGCCCCCCATCCGGATCCCATCGCCAGGAATCCGTTCAGACCCGATGAGTGGAGCGCCGGCTACCGCGATACGGCGCGCCGGATCATCGAGAGCGCGGGGGGCTCGAAAGGCTATTGCCTCGTGCTGGACTCGGGCGAAGGCCGCCTCGCCTACCACCTGGCGAAGCTCAGCCAGTGGCGCATCGTGGCTATCGAAAAAGATCCGGAGCTGGTGAGAAAATCCCGCGCTGCGCTGGACTCAGCGGGCCTCTACGGCTCCCGGGTCAGCGTCCATCAATCCGGAGGCTCCCTGCCCTTCGGACCCTATTTTGCAAACGTGATCTGCTCTGACTCGATGCTCAGAACGGGGAAGCTTCCCGCCGAGCCGGCGGATATCTACCGGCTCCTGAGGCCCTGCGGTGGAATCCTCGCTTTCGGGCGCTGGGCGAAAGCCGCCGGAAAGCCCATCCTGAGGCAAGAGCTCGAGACCTGGCTGAAAAATGCCGGCGGCGATGGCCGGGTGGCGGGAGACGGCAAGCTCTGGATCCACGCCAGGACGTCCCTTCCGGGCGCCGGTGATTGGACCCACCAATACGGACTTCCCGACAACTCCGCCTGCAATTACGATCAGCGAGTCGGCGGCAAGCTGAAGGTTCTCTGGTGGGGAAGACCCGGCCCGCGCGCCATGCCCGACCGGGGACCGCGCAATCCGGCCCCTGTCTCGGCCAACGGCAGGCTCTTCGTCCAGGGCATGAGGGTGCTCTTCGGCCTTGACGCCTACAACGGCACCATCCTCTGGAACAAACAGATACCCACGATGCGCCGGGCCAACATGCCCCGGGGCAGCTCGAACATGGTCGCCACCGACGACATCCTCTACGTGGTGGTCGGCTCCCAATGCGCCGGCTTCGACGCGCAGACAGGAAAGCTGCTGCTGAAGACGGGACTGCCCTCCGAAGAAAAATCCGGCCACGAATGGGGCTACCTTGCCGCGAGCGGAGAGCTGCTCATCGGCAGCGCCACCAGGAAGGGAGGCAACTATCTCGGTGACGATGGACAATGGTTCGATGACTTCAAGAAAGAGGAGACGGCAAAGGTGGTCAGCGACGGACTCTTCGCTCTCGACAGGAAGACGGGCACGAAAAGATGGGCCCGCGAGCAGGGCACCGTCATCAACTCCACGATCACCGTATCCAACGGGGTCGTCTACTTCGTCGAGAGCCGCAATCCGGAGGCCGGGAAAAAGAGGGCCGGAAGACTCCAGAACGAGATCAGGACCGACCAGTACATCGTCGCCCTGAACCTCGACTCCGGCAGCTTTCTCTGGGAAAAGAAGGCCGACTTCAGCAAATGTGAGTTCACGACCTATATGTCCCATCACGGCGATACGCTCCTGGTGAGCGGAACCGACAAGGACAAGAACTATCACACCTACGCCTTCGACACCTCCGAACGCGAGGCACTCTGGGACCACCATACCAATGCCCGCAAGACCCATCACAGCGGTCATCTGATGCACCCGGTGATCATCGACGACCGGATCTACCTGAACAAACACACCCTCGACCTCAGGTCCGGGGCTGTTCTCAAGGTCGACCCCTTCGACTACCACGGCTGCGGCACCATGAGCGCATCCGCCCGGGCGATCTTTCACCGCATCGAATACCACGGCATGCTCGATCTAGAGACCGGCAAGAGAACCGAGTTCGTCGGCGTACGCGGCAACTGCTGGCTCGGGCAAATCCCCGCCGGCGGCCTGCTCCTGGCGCCTGAGAGTGGCGCGGGTTGCTCCTGCACCCACGCCATCCAGACCTCCATGGCCTTCGTTCCCGAGGACGACTGAGGGGCATGAGAGCCTATTTTCAACTGGTGCTCCGCTACCGAGGCCTGGTTCTCGCCCTGATAGTCCTGGCCAGCGGAGCCGGCCTCTGGGGTCTCCGGAGCGCGGTGATCTCCTCCTCTCTCGGAAAGCTCTTTCTCGCCAACAGTCCCGCCTACGAGAAATACCTCGACCGGATCAGGGAATTCGGGAGTGACGAGCAGCTCATCATCGCCTTCGAGGAAGATGACGTGCTCAGCGCTGACTCGCTGCAA
>JAKUSY010000739.1 GCA_022451445.1 Planctomycetota bacterium | reverse complement strand
GGGGCGAGCTGGAGGCGCGGGCCAAAAGCGCCCCGGGCCCTGGAGTCAGGAGCGCGGCCTTCGAGGGCCTCGCGTTCCTATCCGATGAGCTGAGTGTGGCGTTTCTCAAGGAACAGGGCAGCGCCGGCGGGTCGATGGAAAAAAGGAGCCAGGCTGTGGCCGCACTATCTTCGATCGATCCGGCTGCAGCCGCCCCCCTGGCGGTTAATATTTTCACCACCGGTGGAAAAGGATCCAGTGAGCGGCGGGCCTCCCTGGGTAGGGTCTTCTCGGCCTTTCTTTCAAGACAGGGCGGTGCAGGCGCCCTTGCTGACTCCATTGGCGCGAAGAAACTTGCCCGGGATGTCGTCAAGGTCGGTGTCCGGCTTAGCGAGCCCTATCTGCAACCCGGTCAAGCCGCGGGGGCGGAATCAAGGCTCATTGAGATCTTGCGGAAGGCTGGAGGACTTACAGGGGGGCCGAAGAAGCTCAGCCTGGCTGATGCGGAGAAGCTTGCTACCGAGGTGGTGGAGTCTGGCGACCCCGCTCGTGGGGAGGCGCTCTACTACAGCAGCGAGCTGGCCTGCCTGAAATGCCATGCCATTGGTGGTGCCGGCGGGCTTGTGGGCCCGGACCTGTCAAGCATCGGCACGACTGCGCAATTGGACTACCTGATAGATTCAATCTTCGATCCCAACAAGGCGATCAAGGAGAACTACCATTCCACCGCGGTGATAACAAAGGATGGACGCGTTCTTACCGGGATCAAGCTGCGGGAGACGCCATCGGAGCTGGTTCTTCGTGATTCTGATGGCCGCGAGGTTCCCGTGCGCCGTGATAATATCGCCCGCCGAACAACAGGAGGCTCGCTAATGCCCTCGGGGCTGGTTGACTCATTAACCCGCGATGAGCTCAGGGACCTGATTCGGTTTCTCTCGGAGATCGGGAAGATCGGCGATTACTCCGTTGGTAGACGTTCGACGGCAAGACGTTGGAGACTGCTTGAGAGAGTTCCCGCCGGGCTCGGGGTTACCGACAAAGCTCCTGTAGGCGGGCCGGGAGACGTGGGGCTGAGCTGGGCGCCGGCCTACAGCCGGGTTTCCGGCAAGCTCGCCCTTTCCGACCTTGACCGAGGAAAGACAGGAATCGCTTTCGCCTGGTGCGAGGTGCGGGTTGTGGCAGGCGGCAGTATTAGGGTCGAGCTCAGGTCTACCACTGGATTGACCCTCTGGGTCGCCGGCGAAAAGGCGGAGATGGCCCCGGAGGGGGCAGGCAGAGTTGTCGTGAAGCTGCCTGTCGGCGTTCATGCACTCCTTTTCAGGGTAGATCTCAAAAAACGCAGGAGGGGCATCCTCTGCGAGATCGACGATGTGCCAGGGTCTCCGGGTCGGGCGCAATTTGTGGTTGGCCGGTAAGCGGCCTTCCGGCTGGGGGATTGCGGAAGAAGTTCAATCTCGCGCAACAGCTGTTTTATCGCCGGATTCCAGCTCCAGGAAGAGACACGGCGGATAGATGGAGTGTTTAATACCACATATCCGTTCTCTATTGTTGTTGATGGGCATCCTTGCCCTGGGGCGCCCATGTCTTTTCAATAGAATCATTTATGACGATCCTGAGATATTCAACGGACTCTTTTGGGTGATCCTCATTTATTTGGCGGCAAAGACGGAGGGGTGAATGAGCGCGGGGCTCCATCTTCTGGT
>JAKUSY010000738.1 GCA_022451445.1 Planctomycetota bacterium | reverse complement strand
CGCGCTGCCGAAGGTCCCCGTAACGGCCAGGGGCGGAGCGGACGAGTCGCCGAACACATACCCCACCCCGGCGGCGCCCGGGGGATTGAAAGCTCCCCTGGCAAGCGACCAGCCCAGCTCCACGTCGACATCCCGGGCTGGTAGTCCGGCAAGATACTCTCCGCCGACGATGACCTCGACGCTCTCGCCCGGATGGAAGCGTCGGGCCGGAGTGGTCTCGACCTCCCGGGAGCCACGCTCGCTTTTCTTGCCCTTGCCGCCTCCCTCAACCTCCACCGAGAGCCGCATCCGGCTGGGGACAAAGTCCTCGACCTGGAAGCTGGCCGTTCCGAACTCCTTCTTTTCCTCTCCCGGCAGCCGCAGCGCCACCCTGTAGATCCCGGTCTGCGAAGATTCCGGAACCTTGAAAGAAACGCCGGCGGAGCCGAACTCGTCAACCATCGAGCCCAGAAGCTTGAATCGCTTCCTGTCAGGACGCAATATCTCGAACTGGACCGGGAATTGTCCGGGCTCCTCGATCCAGGAATCCCGGACGATCGCCTCGACACGAACACTGTCGCCCGGACGGTAAACTCCGCGGTCGGTGTAGACGAAGCCATCGTAGCCCTGCGCCAGGTAGGGGCGGCCCTGCACGGGAAAATCAACAAGGGGAACGCGATGCTCTTCAAGCTCGAGGTAAGAAAGCGAGCCGGCCTGCTCGCCAAGAACCACGAAGGGCTCCCCATCGCGGTCATCAAAGGGTCCGTTCATGCGGGCAAGCCCCTCTTCATCGGTACGGGCGGAAACAAGCCGCTGGTTGTTCCTCGTCCACAACGAGATGTCCACTCCCACCAGCGGCTTTCCGCCGGAGATCGATGTCGCCCAGACCAGGAGCCCATCTTCAGAAGCCATGGCGCTCAGGGCGATATCCGTCACGGTGACGATCAGGTCATCATCGAGCCAGCGGTCCGTCTTGTTTTCCGCCTCCACGTACCAGACGCCCTCCACTTCGGAAGAATCTCCGGCCACTCCATCTACAAGTTGCTCCAGGTCGATAGAGCTCTTGACGATCTCATTGTCCGGCCCATCGATCGAGAATTCCTTCCACTCGCCTTTGCGGGTAAAGATCCCGCCGCGATGCCCGCCGTAGTGGCGCAAATGGCTGAGATAGAGAACGAGGTTGTTGGCGTGCACCCTCTGGGCCGCCACCCGCACCTTCACGAGGTTGGTCGTCGAAAGCTGGAGCTTACGGTGACCTCGTGGTGAAAGAAATCCAGCTGCCCTGTCGAAGGCGAGAGCCGGACGCAGGCCGGGAATATAGACCTCCCGGCTGGCGGTCTTATTCAGCAGATAGCCTTCTTTTCCCGGCAGACCTTTCAGGACCGTAACCTTGTAGTTTTTTCCCGCCTTGAACGGACCGGACAGGACAACCCTTGATGTCCCTCTATACCAATAAGAGCTGTACAGGCTCGCGGCGAACTCGATCGGCGGCTCGATACTGAACCAATCCTTAAACCGCCCCGCCTCCTCGTTCGCGATCGATTGGTTAAAAAACAGATGCACATCAGGTGAAGCAAACCCGTCGGAGGCAGCAGAAGTAACGCTCTGCAGATGCAGCTGAAAATCGAGGGAGCCCTTTCGCTTCAGCGTTTCAGGCATTCTAAGAGGACCGCCCCCCCCCATCAGGCCAGCGTCCAGCAACAC
>JAKUSY010000737.1 GCA_022451445.1 Planctomycetota bacterium | reverse complement strand
TTCAGTATTGCCTATGTGTTTAATCCTACAGTCAACGAACTTGAGCTTTTGCAGGCGATAAATTCTGAACTCGGCTTACCTTATGAAATAGAAAGCAAAAAGAAACTCGTCGACATACTGAACACCTTTCTCCTTAGTGAAAGGAATAAAGGTCATCGAGTAGTTGTCATAATTAATGAAGCACAATCCCTTCAAGCCCGATCCGAAGCTGCCCTGGTGCCGCAAATGCAGGGCTCACACTCCCACCAACGAATGGGGTGAGGTCTACTTCGCGGGTCGACCTGTGAAAGCCCATAAAACCATCCGGTGCAAGCAGTGCAACTCCTACATGTTCAGCTATACCGTCCTGAGGAAGAACAACGTCCTCTGGACCCTGGTCGCGGTTGTCACCCTGGGCTTTGGAGGGCTCCTGTACTTTTTGGCGGACTCGCGTGGGGGCAGATCGCCTGGAGATGAAACCGCGCAGAGCGCTGGAGCTGCTATAGGGCTTGTTTGCGGGTTGCCCAGCGCGGGCCTGGTTGCCTGGCATATCTACGTGCTCACCAGGCAGAATCGCTGGATGAAGAGACAGGAAAACAAAAGTGAGAAACAGATCGAGGAGATGGGGAAGATTTATTGGCGCTCGGTTTCTCCCTATGACGGTGATAAGCCGGATGCCCTCTGAGGTTGAGGCCGCATGAAAGAAAACCCCTTCAAGCCCGACAGTACGAAGCCCTGGTGCCGCAAGTGCAGGGCGCATACTCTCTGCCGTAAGGAACCTGTCGCCTGGTTCGCGGGGAAGATCCTGCGGAGTGACCACTGGTGCAAGGTCTGTAATGCCCAGGCTTTTTCTCTTTACGCTCTGCGTCGTTTTATTCGCATCTGGCTGGTCATCACCCTGGTTGCCGCTTTCTTTGGAGTGGGCATCTACTTCTCAGGCGCGGACCATGACCACAGCGCCGCCGAGCACCAGGGAGTCGGCCTGGGCATACTGGGCATTGCGGCGCTGCCCTGCCTCGGTCTCTCGATCTGGCTCTACATCCTTCTCTTCTGGCAGAAGCGCTGGGCGAAGCGGCAGGAGCTCAAGGGCGAGGAGGGAATGGAGGCCCAGAGGAGGGTCTACCTGCGATCCGTGGTGCCCTATGCCGGTGAGAACCCTTGGAAAAACTGAGCAGGGGGGGCTCTGCTCCCGCTCCGGATGGCAGGCGCCGTGGAGCTTTTCTTTCAAGGGTGCCGCCGGTGTTGTATTCTGGTGAGATTGGGTTCGGATCAAATTTTTCGAGTCGAGGGAGGTAGGTCTCATGCGCAGGTTCCCGCTCGTTTTCGTTATTTTCGTTCTCCCGGCAGTTTTCTCACCGGTACGGGCAGACATAGTGGCGCACTGGCCTCTGGATGAATCGGGCGAAGATATCATCGGCGGTTTCGATGGTCTCGAGACCGGGGGGGTGAGCTTTGACGCCATTGGCGCGAACGACAACACCGGCGGGGCCGCTTCTTTTCAGAACGGCGCGATCGATGTCGTCTTCGCCCCGGAGCTCAACCCCGAGAGCTTCACCATTACCCTCTGGGCGAAACCTGTCGGCGGCAGCGGCCACCGCTCGCCCATCACCAGCCGCTACGACGGCGTCGTCGCCGGCGGTGGAAACCTCGATGGGTTCATCATCTACAACAATCCCGGCAACCTCTGGGAATTCTGGACGGGAGATGGGGA
>JAKUSY010000736.1 GCA_022451445.1 Planctomycetota bacterium | reverse complement strand
GGGTGACGGTTTATCTGAACGACACCCGTGAGTTGAATGAAACGGTCGAGATGTTGGATCCCTCCCTGCACACCAGCGCAGACCTTGGTTTCGTGGTCATCAACTCCGCCGAGGTAAAGCCCGGAACCTACTATGTTTACTGCCAGATCACCGATGGCGGCCTCACCCGGGGGGATTGGAGCGAGGGGACCTTGAGCATTGTTGACGCAGGACAGGAGTGCGCGACGCTTGGCGGAGCCTCCGACTGTAACGGCAACGGCTTCACCGACCAATGCGATATCGAATTCGGAACGAGCGAAGACTGCAACGGAAACGGCGTCCCGGATGAATGCGACATCGAAAACCGTGATTCCCTCGATCTGGATGGAGATCTGCAGCCCGATGAGTGCCAGGACACCCGCCTCAGCTTCCATCGAGGCGATGTCAACGGCGATTCGAACCTTGACGTCTCAGACGCTGTTGGAACCCTGGAATACCTCTTTGCCGGCAGCACGAAACCCTCCTGCCTCGAAGCCTGTGATTTCAACAACGACTGGACAGTCGACATCTCTGACGCGGTGTCATCCCTGAACTACCTGTTCCTCGGTGGAGCGCCGCCAGCGGCGCCCGGGCCGCCCGAGTCGGCCTGTGGAAAAGATCCCGACGATGCGGACTCGCGTGGAGACCTTGGCTGCGCCGGCTACAGCGGCTGCTGACAAGCCAGTCTTCAAGTCGCCAAGGCGCGCCGCCCGGGTGACGTGAATCACAGGGAAGACGCCCGCGGTGTTCAGGCCGCGGAGAACTCGTGGACCGTTACCTGCCTGTAGACCTCCCCGGGCTGAAGGATGGTAGAGGGAAAATCATCCCGGTTCGGACTGTCGGGGAAATGCTGGGCCTCGAGGCAGAGAGCTCCATGAAGGTCGAAGGTCTCGCCGCCCGAGCCGGCAATCCCGTCCAGGAAATTTCCCGTATAGAGCTGCAGCCCGGGCTCTGTGGTGCTGATCCTCAGGCACCGGCCGCTGCGGGGCTCTCTCAGGATGGCCGCGGGCCTGGGCGCATCGCTGGCCTCCTCCCCCAGGACGAAGCAGTGATCATACCCGCCCTCGACATCATCGAGCCGTGAGCCGACAGCCACGGGGATCCGGAAATCCAGGGGCCCTCCTTCGACCGGGGCCAGCTCTCCCGTCGGTATGAGATTCTCGTCGATGGGCAGATACCGATCGGCCACGATGCTCAGCTCGTGCCCCCGGATATCGCCGCTGCCGGCGCCCGCCAGGTTCCAATAGGTGTGATTTGTAAGATTGACCGGCGTGGGAGAATCACAGGCCGCCTCGTAGCTGATCGTTAGTCGATTGGATTCATCAAGCACGAAGGTGACAACGATCTCCAGTCGGCCCGGATAGCCCTCTTCTCCATCTGGACTGGTATGCCGAAAACGCACGGCGCACTCACCGTCAGACTCGCTGCCGTCGCTGTCCCAGAGGGCCTTGTCAAATCCCAGGAGTCCCCCGTGAAGATGGTTCGGGCCGTTGTTGATCGCCAGGCTGTAGCTTTCCCCTCCGAGGCTGAAGGCGCCGCCGGCGATTCGGTTCGCGTATCGACCCACCGTCGCGCCGAAATAAGGATGCTCGTTCAGATAACCATCCAGCTTGCCGAAGCCAAGCGAAATTTCATCCATCTGTCCATCCCGGTCCGGCGCGCGCACGGACGGAA
>JAKUSY010000735.1 GCA_022451445.1 Planctomycetota bacterium | reverse complement strand
CCAGACGCGATCTTCCCCCCGTTGAGCGGAACAACAAGGGTACTCCCCGCGGCCGGGAACCTCGTTGAGCGGGAAGGCTCCCTGTATGCCCGTACTTTTCTGCCTGGCTGGGGGCGGAATATCCTGGTCGCACGGCTCCCGGGGCGTTTGCAGTTGCGGCGAATTGGTATGATAATCGCGGCAACTGTTGAACCCCAGCGAGGAGCTAACCATGAAATTACGGCTGGCACAGGCCCTGCTTTTCTCTTTTCTGACTTCTTCGATGATCTCCGCCGGGGACAAGCCACTTGCAGGCACCAGGCCCCTCGAGCTGACTGGCGACCTGGCGGCTCATGTGGTTGCCGGGGCAGACCGGTTCCTGCTTGGCGAGCTGGCGAGGTCGGTTGAGCGGCGCGGGGCGTTCTGGAACCGGGACAGGAGCTCTCCACAGAACTACGATGCTTCGATTGCATCCAACCGTGCCCGCCTGGCGCACATTCTCGGTGTCCGTGATGCGCGAGTTCCATTCGATGGTCCGACGCTCCTTGCCACCACCGCCCGTCCGGCCCTGGTCGGCAAGGGGAAGAGCTTTGAAGCATTTGCCGTGCGCTGGCCGGCATTCGGCGATGTGAATGGTGAAGGCCTGCTCCTGCGCCCCGCCGGCAAGCCGCCCTCCAGGTATGTCATCGCCATTCCCGACGCGGGGCAGACGCCTGAGATGATCGCGGGCCTCAGCGATGGGGTCGATGGCGGCTCACAGTTTGCCCGCCGCCTCGCTGAAAGTGGCTGCACAGTCCTTATACCAACGATTATTAACCGGGAGATCTCCCGGCGCCGACTTACCAACCGGGAGTTTCTCTATCGCCCGGCATTCGAGATGGGCCGCCAGCTTGCCGGCTACGAGGTCCAGAAGGTGCTTGCCGTGGTCGACTGGATCGCCAGGGAGGCAGGTGACAAGGACCCCTCCATCGGCGTGATCGGCTGGGGAGAGGGCGGCTTTCTCGCGCTCTTCGCCGGGGCTCTTGATACCCGGATCGATGCGGTCTGTGTCAGCGGCAGCTTCGATGAACGCGAGGGCGTGTGGCAGGAGCCGATCGATCGCAATGTCTTCGGCCTGCTTGAACAGTTCGGTGATGCCGAGCTGGCGGCTATGGTCGCTCCCCGTGGCCTGACGGTTGAGGCCGCCCGCGGACCGAAGGTCGTTATCCCTCCGGGCACCGGTGGCGGTCCCGGCCGACTGGAAACTCCCGCGCTCGAGCGCGTGCGCCGGGAGTTTGCCCGGGCGGGGAAGCTGGTTGAGGGGCTCCAGCCGGCGGCGGGCCTGCGGCTTGTTGTCAACGGCGATGGGAGTGGCCCCTTCGGCTCTGCCCAGGCGCTGAAGTCATTCCTCGGACATCTCGGGCCGGGGCTGGAGCTGGCCGACGAGGCCGGTGGCGTGAACTCCCGGGCCGCGGTCGATGCGGCCGGCAGGCATACCAGGCAGATGCATGAGATCGACCGTCACAACCAGTGGCTTCTTCGCGAGAGCCCCTATGTGCGCAACGAGTTTTTCAAAAAGCTTGACTACAGCTCCCTCGAAAAATATTCGCAAACCATCGAACCCTACCGGGAGTTTTTCTACGACGAGGTGATCGGCCGCTGTGATTACAAGCTCGGGCCTTTCAATGCCAGGAGCCGCAAGAGCCACGAAGGCGATGGCTGGACCGGCTACGAGGT
>JAKUSY010000734.1 GCA_022451445.1 Planctomycetota bacterium | reverse complement strand
CTCGCGATTCGTGGCCTTGGCGAAGAGATCGTGCTGGCGCCGATCTATACGCCGCTTCGCACTGACCTGCCCCAGGGTGAAGAGACCAGGAATGGCCCTGTGTTCTTTAACGGGGTCCGGGCCTACCTCGAGCAGCATCTCCCCTACATGAGAAAGCCAAGGCCTCTGCTGGACCGGATGCTGTCCTCCGGCGCCGTGGATAAATTACTGGGCACGGTGGGGGCGCGCTCCGAAGCCTCCAGGCTCGGCCCCCTTACGCACTCGATGCTCAAGGGCGAAGAGGGCAACCAGGCCAAGGAGATCGAGGAGCTGCTGGGGTGGCTCCGGGACGACCTGAAGCCGGACATTGTCCACCTCTCCAATGTTCTTCTTGTTGGGCTGGCCCGGCGCCTGCGGGAGGAGCTGGGGATCCCCGTTGTCTGCTCCCTGCAGTCCGAGGACCATTTCATCGAAGAGCTGGCGGAGCCGTACAGGGAGGACTGCATCGAAGAGATTCGGACCCGGGCCAATGAGCTGGATGGAATGCTCGCCGTAAGCGCCTTCTACCGGGAAATGGTCTGCACGAAATACGGCATCGAGGAAAACAAGGTTGCCGTTGTTCTGCCCGGAGTGCCCCTCGATGGACACTCTGCGGAAAAACCGGGCCCACGGAATGGGGATCTCACCATTGGCTACCTTGCCAGGCTCGGTCCCGAGAAAGGTCTCAACCTCCTGTGCGATGCGTTCAGCTCTCTCGCGGCGGCCGGAAACGAGACGTTGCGCCTGAGCGCGGCAGGGTATTTTCCCGGCTCATCAGCGCCCTGGCTCAAAGAGATCGCAAGAAGGCTCCAGGGCGCTGGAGTTCGGGAGCGAACGGAGTTTCTCGGCACGCTGGATCGAGCGGAGAAGCTCAGCTTCCTTTCGAAGCTGGACATTTTCTCGGTGCCGGCTCTGCGCCCGGAGACAAAAGGGCTCTATGCCATGGAGGCGATGGCCAGCGGCGTCCCCTTCGTCCTGCCGGAGGAGGGTGTCTTCCCCGAAATTTTTGAACGTTCCGGCGGCGGCCTGCTCTACGATCCCGGCAGGCCCGACGGTCTTCGGGAAGCCCTCGAGACCCTGATCGATGACGATGGCCTGAGGGGCAGGCTGGGGCGCGAGGGGCGTGCGGCCGCCGTGGATTATTTCAATTCGGAGCGGATGGCTCGCGAAACCATCGACTATTACCACTCCCTGGCATGATCCCGCGGATTCTCTCCCGCAGGAGCTTCCGCTCTCCCTCCCTCTCGCAAAGATCATGGCGATGCTGTAACTTAATTCCATGCCAGCGGAATACAGAAAAGAGCGCCGTGTCGAGTTTTCGGAAACCGACATGGCGGGAATCATCCATTACTCTTCCTACTTTCAATTTATGGAAGAGGCCGAGCATGAGTTCATTCGATCGCTTGGCCTCAGCATCCATCTCCATGAAGATGGGATCACCTATGGCTTCCCTCGCCTCTCGACCAGGTGTGATTATTCCCGGCCCCTGCGATTTGAAGACCTCGTGGATATCCATCTCCGGGTCACCCATATCGGGGAAACCTCACTCACCTATCAGTTCCTCTTCAGTCTTGAAGAGGAAGAGGTCGCCAGGGGAGAGGTCTCCATAGCCTGCGTTTTCCGTGACGAGACCGGCAAAATGAAATCAAGCAAACTCCCTGAGCCCCTGTCCGCGCAGCTTT
>JAKUSY010000733.1 GCA_022451445.1 Planctomycetota bacterium | reverse complement strand
GCAGGGCGGTGTAATTTATCCGCCACCCTCTCCTTGCCAGCGCCCATGGCCTCGAATAGGCTATGGCTCGGGCGAATCCTGACTTCGAGAGGGTATTTGGCATGAAGTGTTGCTTGATTTACGCGGTGTTCTGTTCCGTTCCGGGGTTGTCGGTGGCCGGCGCTGCCGAAAAGCTCAACGTGCTCTTTATCGCGGCCGATGATCTGCGTGCCGATCTCCGCTGCATGGGCAACAAGGAGGTGTTGACGCCGAACCTCGATGCCCTTGCAGCCAGTGGGCGATTGTTCAACAAGGCCTATTGCCAGCAGGCGGTGTGCAATCCATCTCGGGCCTCGCTGATGACCGGGCGCCGTCCCGATACGCTGAAGATCTGGGATCTGCCGACGCATTTTCGCCATCGGCTGCCCAATGTGGTCACCCTGCCGCAGCACTTCATGAAGCAGGGGTATTTCACCCAGAACATCGGCAAGATCTATCACAACTGGCGCCAGGATAAGGAGAAGGGGGATGCTCCTTCCTGGAGTGTGCCGGCGGTGATGCACTACGCTCCGCATCATTCTGACAGGGCGAAGGTTAAGGGCAAGGCGCCCAGGAGCATTTCGAAGGATCCGAAATGCTTCTGCAAGGATGTTCCCGACGAAGCTTATTTTGACGGGCGGATCGCATCGCTGGCGATCAAGGCCCTGCAGGAACGCAAGGAGGCCGGCAAGCCGTTCTTCCTGGCCGTCGGGTTCTGGAAGCCGCACGCCCCTTTCAATGCGCCGAAGAAGTACTGGGAGCTCTACGACCGCTCAAAGCTTTCGCCACCGCCAAACCCCGAGTGGCCCAGGGATGCTCCAAGAATCGCCTGGCACAACAGCCGGGAAATCCTGGGCGCGGCTAAGCAGAGGAAGCTCACCCGGAAGTCTGTGATGGAGATGCGTCATGGCTACCTCGCGGCCATCAGCTATTTCGATGCCCAGCTCGGGCGCGTACTTGCCGAGCTGGACCGGCTTGGGCTGCGGGAAAAGACGGTAGTCGTCTTCTGGTCCGACCACGGCTTCCACCTGGGTGAGCAGACCCTCTGGGCCAAGACCTCGAATTTCGAGCTCGACGCCCATGTACCGCTGATCTTCTCCACTCCCGGCATGAAACGGCGCGGGGTGAAAACCGACGCCCTGGCCGAGCTGCTCGATCTCTACCCCACCCTGGTCGAGCTCTGCGGGCTGCCGAAGGCGGAGGGGCTCGAGGGGACCAGCCTCGTTCCGGTGCTCGGCAATCCCGACTCCCGGGTCAAGGAGGCCGCCTACACCCAGCATCCGCGCCCGGCGTATTTCACGGGAGCCCCCGACGTGATGGGGCGCTCGGTACGCACGAATCGCTACCGCTATACCGAGTGGCGCAATTTCAAGACAGGCGAGGTGGTGGCCTCCGAACTCTACGATCATCAAAAGGATCCGCTGGAAACGGTCAACGTGGCGGGGGCGGCGGCCAGCGCCGCGGCCCTTACGGAGTGCCGTCGACTGTACCGTGCAGGCTTCAGCCCTTGAGCTGGGGGGCTTCCCCCAGGCCATTTCACCCGCTCCTTGCCTGCGTTCGGGCCCTCCCTTAGGCTAGGGGCAGGGCATAACCAACAAAAAGAGAGGATTGAAAATGAAGCGCATGATCTTTGTCGCGCTGGTGCTGAACGCGGCGCTCCTGGGCGTGATCGCGCACCAGCTGG
>JAKUSY010000732.1 GCA_022451445.1 Planctomycetota bacterium | reverse complement strand
CTCAACAAGATTGTGCAGGTCAACATCATGCTTCATCACCCGGACTATTGGGACCCGAAGACCGGCAAGAGCAGCCTCAACCCCAACATGACAACTTCCGCCAATGGCTGCCGGAGCAACTATTCATAGAAAGAATCGAGTCCCTTCTCCCTAATCTTCTTGCTGAACGTCTTGCCGTTGAACTTATATTTGAGGAGCAGCACCTTGGGCGTTCCGGGAGCCGGGTCTCGACCTGCAAAGGTATTGGTGATCGCAAATTCGTATTCCCGGGCGTCGAAGTACTGCTGGATCTTCTTGCTGACGTCCATGCTCCTCTTGGCGATTCCTACCACCCCGTAGATCGCGCTGATGATCTCGATATCCAGCTTCTTGTTGGACTTGGGTCTCTTGTAAACCGGATGACGGTTATTTCCTTGGGAGACGAAGTAGGCAATGAGGTCCTTCAGTTCATCCGCATTCATCGAGTTGGCCAAACCCGGAGGCATCATCGATATCTTGGAGCCTTTCTTGGAGGTAACCTCCGCTTTCTTGACCTTCTTGAGCTTCAAGGGCTCGAATCCAGACTGAACCAACGAATATTCCTCTTTTTCATCCACCACGATGCGCCCCATGACCACCGAACCGTTCTTCATTTTCAGTTCATGCTGCTCGAACTGTTCGGATACCACCAAGTTGGGCTGCAAGGTCGATTCGAGGATGGATTTGTAGTCGCTGCGCTTGGCCAGGTTCGTCAAGTCGGGGCCAATGCCGCCGCCTTCGGTGCCAAAACGGTGACAGGCCGCGCAGAGCCCGGCCGAAAACATCTTCTTGCCATTGGCCAAACTACGTCCTGTCAGGGGCTCCTCCTTGAGCATCTTGAGCGCGGTGTCGACCGTCCAGGAAACCCCGGGGCCTTTGGCCTTGGGCAATTTCGAGATATCGATGCTTTTGACGGCGCCCATCAGATATTGAAGGGAGGCCCTGTCCTTTTCGGGCACGGAGGCGATCGCGGAATCTCTGATTTTTTGGATATAACCGGTGAACATGTTGCCCCCCTTTTTGGTGAGCAGAGTTTTCAATTCACCGAGGTAGACCTTGCGGTGATCCATGGTCCAGCCCTCCTGAACGTCCTTCAGGCAAAAGAGAAAATGAATGTTGAGAATATTGGGGTTCGATTCCATTGAGCTCAGGATTCTGCCTCCATAGCCACGGTTGCGTTTCATGACTTCGGCGTCGAAGTCAGGCACCTTGGCCTTGGTGGTCTGCATGAGGGCCACGGTCTTTTCCACGACCGCGGGATGCTGGAGGTAGCAGCGCACGCGGCAGAGCTCCTCGTTCAGGTTATCGTCCATGGCGGGGAAGTGAGGGTCCAATTGGTCCCCGATGGGTTTTACTTGGCCGGCTTCCGGGTTGCCACCACGGCTCATGATCACACCATAGGTCCGCAACAGGGCGAGCTTGCCCGCTTTGTCGAGCTTAGCGAAGTCGACTTTCAGGAGGCGCTGCACACTGGGAGCCAGGCTGCTTTCAAAATCACTGCGGGCGAGGCCAAGCAGGGCATGAATGGCCGCCACATCGTCCTTGTCTGAATAGGCTTTGTTGGTCCAGCTCTTGGCATCCTGCCACTCGATGGCAATGCGGGCGGCGTAACGCAGGTGATAGTCCTCACTGCTCAGATAGGGCCAGGAGGTTTCCACGGCCTTGGGGTCGGGCTGGCCGTGGAAGG
>JAKUSY010000731.1 GCA_022451445.1 Planctomycetota bacterium | reverse complement strand
GCAGCCCACGCAGCCGATCTCTCCGGGGAGAATGTCCTCGTTGTCGGGCTCGGGAAGATCTTCGGGGTTGCCCAGGGTGAGGACCACTCTCAAGGTTCGCTCGACCACCACGCCATCCTCATCGGTCAGCTGAGCCCAGAGCTCGGCCAGGACCCCATCGAGTCCGAAGAAATCAACACCATTGGCGACGTCGAAAAACATTCCGAGCTGGTGGGCGAATCCATCGGAGCGGCGGTGCATTTCGAAAACCCGGGCGCGGTCAAAGATCGTCTCCGCCTCGGTCACGAGTCGAAAGCGTACCCTGACGTTGGCGTCAGAGTTGATACATCTGGCCTCGACGTTGAGGCGGACGTTCGCTCCGCCCTGGCCAAAGAGAAAGATCGGCAGGAGGTCGCAGTGGTTCATGCGTCCGAAACCGTTCAGGTTGCGGCCGAGATACAGCACCCGGCCGCCGGGGCAATCGGCTACGGGCTCCGCCACCCGCTCTCCGGGCGGGTCGGCGCAGCAATCCTCCTCGATCGGCAGCGGGTTCATGGAGCAGCCGGTGGCCGGATCGCAATCATCCAGCGCGCAGGGAGAGTCCGGGCAGACCTGGAAGACCAGTATGCTCTCGTCGGAGAGGGGAGGCTGGCCATTGTCGGTCACGCTGAAGGGCACGTAGGCCGGGCCGGCCTGCTCGGCGGTGGGGGTCCATTCAAACAGCCCGGTGTCTGCGTCAAGGGTGGCGCCGGCCGGCAGGTTTTCGGCCGCGTAGACCAGCTCCTGGCCATCCGGCTCGGTGGCGCCGATGGAAAAGCTGATTGGACGGCCGGTGTAGGTGCGGTAGACGGATCTCGATGGAATGCTCGGGGCCTGGTTGTCGGGTGAGTCAGCTTCAAGGCAGACGATGAGGCCCTCCACATCGGTGATTCCCGGCGGCAGCCCATTGTCACTCACCCGGATGATGAGAGGATGCTCGCCGGCCTGTCCCAGAGCCGGGCTCCACTGGAAGAGCCCGTTCTCCTGGCCGATCAGGGCTCCCTCCGGGGCCGAGAGAAGCTCGAAGGAGATGGTGTTGTTCTCGGCGTCAGTGGCCTCAACCTCGAAGGTCAGCTGGATGCCCTCCCTGGCGTAGATGGTGCCAAGTGGCTTTACGCTTGGGGGAAGATTTCCCTGCCGTACCCGGACCAGGCCATTGGAGATGGTGGAAAGGGGAGGCTGGCCATCGTCGCTTACGCGGATCTCTATCCTGTGGTCACCCTCCTGTCCGAAGGCGGGGGTCCAGGTAACCCTTCCGCTCACGGGATCGATGACGAGGCCTTCGGGGCCCGCCTCGATCGAGTAGGAGATGGTGTCATGGTCCGGATCACTGGCGCCAACCTCGAAGCTGATCTCGGCGCCCTCCCTCGCGAGGATGGTTCCGATCGGTTCGATCTCCGGCGGACGATTGATCTCCGCGCATTTTGCCGCTTCCGCCGGGCTCAATGGAGGAGGGGGCGGCCCGCCGAGGAAGAGAAAGCTCAGCAGGTAGATAGCATCGGTCACGTTCAGTCCATCCAGGCCATCGACATTGGCTACGGGCTCGCAGAACGGCTCAGGCCCCCCGATGAACAGGAAGCCGAGGATGATTATCGCGTCGGTCAGGGCGAGACCGCCATCCCGGTCCAGGTCGCCGCGGAGCTCCCCGGCGATGGATTCAACCGCACCCTCATCGATCCAGCGGGCTATCAGC
>JAKUSY010000730.1 GCA_022451445.1 Planctomycetota bacterium | reverse complement strand
TCCCGGTCATCCTGTACGATGTCATTGAAGCGGGCCGAGTCAAAGGTGACCTCCTTATTGCCAAGCTCATAGCCCTGGCCCAGGGAGAAGAAGGCGCTGATGGCCCCCCAATTGCCGGTGAAATCGAAGGGGCCCCTTACGGCGGGGCCATCAGAGTTTTCATCACCAGAGTAGTTTTCTTCGAACCCTTCGGTAAAGGCGCCGCCGCTGGAGCCCGCGCGACCACGGTTCTCCACGAACCGCTCCCTGGCGGCAGTCACTCCATTCCTGTGGCCAATGGACAGTTGCCAGACAGCGGCAAGGGACTCATCGCGCCAGAAGGCATTGCCGATGAGCGGGTAGGTCTTGGTTCTGCGGGCGGGACGAATGAACCTGTCGTCCAGTCCCAGCTGGAACCTGGAACGAAGCCACCACACTGGTTGAACGTCGTGGCGGGCAACCAGCTCCTTGAGGGTCGTATCGCCACTCGTTTCAAAATCCAGCTGCGACTGGATCTTGACCCATCGATTGAGCTCGAAAACGGGAGTGAGCCTCAGGCGCTGAAGCTCCATATGGGGGTCCTCGTGCTCAGGGATGAAATCAGCCCCCAGGTCCTGCATGGAAAAATCGTTCCCGGAATCGAGAAAATTGAACTCGGCCTTTCCGCCCAGCTTCAGCTCCACCCCCCCGAGGGTGATCAGGCTTTCGGCCGACTTGTCATCTTTGAGCTTCTTGAGCTTGCCCTTGAGGTCCTCGACCTCCTCGGTAAGCTTTTCGAGCTTCTTCCCGATATCGTCCGCCCGCCCCGGAACTTGTGATTTCACGGGCCCCACCGGCAGGAGAACTGCGACAAGGAACAACAGGGCTATGGTATTGAAGCCTGCGCCCCGCAAGGCGAAGATCGGTCTCTTTGTTAAATTGCGCATACGTTAAATATCGACACCAGGCGGCCTGTCATCATTCCAGTTCTGCCCTGAACTGCAAAATACCCGCCGCGAGGGGTGATAACCTCACTCCAGGTTCCGAAAAACCGACCTCCATCCCCCCCCGGGCCTCCGCCCTTCTCACCTCGTACATGGCAAGCTGTCCGGGGTCGGGTCTTCACCTTCATCGGGGAAAGGAGGAGGAGGAGGAGGACCGGCGGCGTTCAGAAAGTTCATCAGGTAAATTCCATCGGTAATAAAGTTCACCTCCCCGTTGTCATCCACATCGTAGCGATCCAGGCAGGAGGGCGGCTCCTCCTGGTTCACGTTCAGGATCAGGGTTCCATCGGTCAGATTGACCTCCCCATCGCCATCCGCATCGCCACGGATAAAGGTAACCGGCTCAGCGCCAGCCCCCGGGGTCGGCTCCGTCAATACGATGATCTCTTCCCCTCCATCGGGGAAACGCCCGATACTGGTTCCATCCGAGCAATCCGGATTGGGGAACTCGAAGCCGAATACGTCGAGCAGGCAGGAGCCCCGCTCCATCCTGTCGATGAGATAGATCCTCACCGGTGGCGCGGAGTCTTCCGGACGCTCAGGGTCAAACCCGCAGGTCGCCCTGATCACGTCCGCCCCGCCGGGATCATCGCAGGGCGAGTTGGGATCGAGACAGAAGAGCCTCTGCGTCACCCAATCGAGATCGAGGACCAGGTGCGCAGGCGCCTCGGCGCCCTCGAGAGCTCCCCCCCCAGCCGTCAGCACGATGAGCGAGCCGCCCGCCGGTATAGTCGTCCCGAGGGGAATCCGGCC
>JAKUSY010000073.1 GCA_022451445.1 Planctomycetota bacterium | reverse complement strand
CTGACGATGACGGGGAGGATAGGTCTTTCGGAGCTCGCGGGCGACTTCCGCAAACGTGAACCAGCCCGGAACCTCGCGCCCCTTGGCCAGGCGCTCACGCAGCTCGGTCCCGGAAATGCTGAGGGTCCTCGCCCCCTCGGGAACCTCGTCCTCGGTCATGTAGGCGTCCTTGTCCTCGACATAGGTCAGCATCGAGAACGGCACCATCTGCATACCCACCTCTTCCTGGTGCTCATTCAGGATCTCCTGGGCATCATAGGGTCCGTAGAAAGGCTTACCCGAGGCGTCCGCTCCGGGGCCGGCATGATCGCGGCCGACAATGAGGTGCGTGCAGCCGAAGTTTTTCCTGATGATCGCGTGCCAGAGAGCCTCGCGGGGACCTGCCATCCTCATCGACAACGGAAGCAGGGAGAGGTAGACCGTGTGCTGGGGATAGTGCAGCAGCAGGGCCTGGTAGCACCGCACCCGCGTATAGTGATCGATATCGCCCGGCTTCGTCATTCCGACAGCCGGATGGAGAAGGAGGTTCGCCTCGTGCTCGCGAATCGCCCGCATGGTGAGCTCAAAATGAGCCCGGTGCATCGGATTGCGAGTCTGGAAGGCGATAACGTTGCGCCAGCCGAACCTCTCGAACTCCCGGCGAATCCCCTTTGGCGTCAGCCGGAGACTTTTTGAATCGTAGTGAAAGGGAAGCTGGATCCCCCGTACCTCGCCGCCGATATACCAGTCGGGCGTATCGTTCAGAAGATGGGCGACTCCCTTGTGGTAGGTGTCGTCGGTTCCATAGACTCCGTTCGCCTCGGCCTGCTTGTCGGCCTGCCAGATATCCTCCACGTTCAATACCGCCAGCATGACCCCCTCGGGAACCCGCAACGCCACCCAGTCTCAGGAGGAAAGCGAACCGGCGAACTCCTCGGTAACCGCCAGGGTGATGGGGATGGGCCAGATCGTCGAGTCGGCAAGGCGCATATCGCTGCATACGGATTCATAATCCTCACGCTTCATGAAACCGCGGAGGGGCGAAAAAGCTCCATTGAGCAATAGCTCTGTATCACACATCTGGCGGGGCGAGAGATCCCAGGAGGGCCATTCCTTCGACTGGTTCTTCAACTCCGCTGCTTGTTCCTCCGCGAGAAGAAGGTCAACAAGCTCACCGCCATGCGGCTCAATCAAATGACTCATCTTAATAACCGACCTGTAAAAAACACTGCTTCTTTAGAACATCGCGCCCGGATTCGGGTCCGAAGCGGGTACAAAACAAGCGGGCGATTGTAGCGTACACCCTGTGGATAAAAAACAATGCTTCCGGGATATTAATTCGTACTGATAAAAGGAGTTAACGCATTCTCACAGCCCCATTGCCGAGCATACTCCCACTATGTAAGTCGTCGGCAGAGTGATACGATGCCCTTGGCATGCGACGCGATCCGCCCAAAAGACCACGGCCTCTCAACATCCCCCTGGGATTCGTCCTGGTCGCATTCTGCATTTGCGCGAGGTCTTCCGGGCAGGATGACTCCTTTTTCGAAAACCGGGTCCGACCGATCCTCGCCGAGAACTGCTTCAAATGCCACGGCGGCAAGAGCAGCAAGGGCGGCATCCGCCTCGATCGCAGAGAAGCCCTCGTTCACAAGAGCAAAAAAGGGCCTGTTGTCGTGCCGGGAAAACCCGGGCAGGGTCGATTGCTGGCCGCCGTTCGCCATACGGGGGAGATCAAGATGCCCCCCAAGAAGAAGCTCGCTCCCGCGGAGATCAAAGCGCTCAACGACTGGATCGCCTCGGGGGCCCCGTGGCCGGCCTCACCCGACACCGCCACCCCACCGCCCGCTCCCGGCGAGGAGCCCGCCGGACATTGGGCATTCCAGAAAATCCTCGATCCCCAGGCGCCCGCCGGCGAAGACAACTGGGCGCTCAACCCAATAGATCTCTTTGTGCTCGAGAGACTGCGCAGCGCCGGCATGAAACCCACTCCCCCTGCCGGCAGAGGCAAGCTGCTGAGGCGAGCCACCTTCGATCTCCTCGGACTCCCCCCCACCCCGGCGGAGATGGACGCCTTTGAGAGCGACGACTCGCCCGATGCATGGGAAAAGGTTGTCGAGCGTCTCCTCTCCTCCGCTCGCTACGGGGAGCGCTGGGGCCGCCACTGGCTCGATGTGGCGCGCTACTCCGACACCAGGGGATACGTATTCACCGCCGAGCGGAAATACCCCTTCTCCTATACCTACCGTGACTACGTCATCAACTCGTTCAACGATGATCTTCCGTTCGACACTTTTATCCGGCACCAGGTCGCCGCCGACAGGCTCTCCCTCGGAGAGGACAAGCGGCCGCTGGCCGCCCTGGGGTACCTGACCCTGGGCAGACGATTCCTGAACAACAAGCATGACATCATCGACGATCTCATCGACGTCGTTACCAGAGGAATGATGGGACTGACTGTGCAATGTGCCCGCTGTCACGACCATAAATACGACCCCATCCCTTCAGCGGATTATTACTCTCTCTATGGAATCTTCGCCAGCTCCCGGGAGCCGAAGGATCTTCCGGCGATCGGAGCGATCTACCCCTCGGCGCATTCCTCAGGCAAGCCCCAGCGCGCGATGAGCATGGAGGACCTGCCAAAGCCGGTCAATCCGCGCATCTTCAAGCGAGGGCAGTCCTCGAACCCGGGTGATCCTGTTCCCCGAAGATTCCTGGCTGTCCTTTCCCCGGGAGAGAGGAAACCCTACAGCGAAGGCAGCGGCCGGCTGGAGCTAGCGAACTCGATCGCATCGGCCAGAAACCCACTGACGGCGAGGGTCATCGTTAACCGTGTATGGAAACATCATTTCTCCAATGCCCTGGTCCGCACTCCCAGCGACTTCGGAGTTCGCGGTGACAAGCCCACGCACCCGGCGCTCCTCGACTGGCTTTCGAGCCGATTCATCGAAGATGGCTGGTCCATCAAGGCTCTCCACAGAAGAATTCTCCTATCGGCGACCTACAGGCAGGGAAGCGCCCTGCGCCGTGAGTATTTCCTCAAGGACCCCCAGAACCTGCTCCTCTGTAGGGTCAAGCCCATGCGCCTTGCGTTCGAGGCGCTGCGGGACTCGATGCTGCAGGCTGCCGGACGACTCGACAGAAACATGGGAGGAGCATCCGTGAACATCTTCAAGCGCCCCTTCTCGAGGCGCCGTACGGTCTACAACTTCATCGACCGTCAGAACCTGCCGGCTACCCTGAGAAATTTCGACTTCGCGATCCCTGACTCGACCAGCCCCGGACGCTACCAGACCACCGTTCCCCAGCAGGCGCTTTACCTGATGAACGGTCCCTTCGCCGAGGAGCAGGCAAAAAAAACGCTGGAGCTTCCCCGCTACAGCGGGATTTCAGACCCGCGTAAAAAGATCATCAGCCTCTACCGGTATATCTACGGCAGGAAGCCGGGGCAGGACGAATTAAAGCTGGCGCTGAAATATGTAGAAGAGAACACCCCGAAACGATGGGCCAGCTATGTAAAAACCCTGATGCTGGCAAATGAGTTCGTTTTTCTTGACTGACAGAACCGACCGGAACCATTTACGATGGATCCCATGAACAGGAATTACCACGATCGCCGGGAACTGCCGATCTCCCGGCGTGAACTGCTGCAGAGATCCGGGATGGGCATGGCCTCCCTGGGGCTTGGCTGCATGCTGGCATCGCAGGAGCTCGAGGCGGCAGGAGAAAACAGGCTCTACACCAACCCGCTTTCTCCGCGTGCGCCACACTTCGCCCCGAAGGCGAAACGGGTGATCCACCTCTTCATGAACGGCGGACCATCTCATGTCGACACCTTCGACCCCAAGCCGATGCTCGACAAACTGCATGGTAAAAAGCTGCCGATCGAGAATCTCCGCACGGAGAGAAAAACCGACACGGCCTTCCGCTCTCCTTTCAAGTTTCACCGCCGGGGACAGAGTGGCATCGAGGTCAGCGAGCTCTTCTCCAATGTAGCCGAATCCATCGATGATATTGCCGTCATCCGCTCGATGTACGCGGATGTTCCCAACCACGAGCCCTCCCTGCTGCTGCTGAACTGCGGCGATGCGCGCCAGGTCAGGCCGAGCATGGGTTCCTGGATAACCTATGGGCTCGGAACGGAAAACCTCAACCTGCCTGGCTTCATCGCCATGTGTCCCGGCGGCTACCCGATCCAGGAAAGCCAGAACTGGCAGTCGGGCTTCCTGCCCGGGATCTTCCAGGGTACCCACATCGACACCAAGCACAGCAGGATCGACAAGCTGATCGAACACATCCGCAACCCGGACCTCTCACTTACCAGCCAGCGCGAGCAGCTCGATCTCCTCAAACAGCTCAACCTGAAGCACCTCGAGCAACGCGGCCGGGAAGCTCCGCTGGAATCACGAATCCAGTCCTTCGAGCTCGCCTACCGCATGCAGATCGACGCCAGCGATGCTTTTGATGTTTCCCGGGAGCCTAAATCGATCCGCGAGCTCTACGGAAAAGGAACGCAGGCCCGCCAGATCCTTATCGCCCGCCGCCTGATCGAACGCGGGGTGCGCTATGTGCAGGTCTGGCACGGAGCGGGCCAGCCGTGGGATAACCACGATGACATAGAAAAATTGCATGCCCGCCTGGCCGGGCAATGCGACCAGGCGATCGGTGCCCTGCTCAAGGACCTCAAGAGCAGGGGACTACTCGAAGACACCCTGGTCATCTGGGGCGGCGAGTTCGGAAGAACTCCGACTGTCGAGCTGCCGAAGAAGGGTTCCAACGCCGGCAAGATCAACGGGCGCGCCCACCACCACTGGGGCTACACCACCTGGCTGGCCGGCGGCGGCGTGCGGGGAGGATATGTACATGGAGCCACCGATGACTTCGGTTTCAGGGCCGTGGAAAAGCGGGTCCACGTCCACGACCTGCAGGCCACGATCCTGCATCTCCTCGGCTTCGACCACGAGAAGCTGACCTACCGCCACGCTGGTCGGGATTTCCGCCTGACGGATGTCCACGGCAAGGTCATCCACGACCTCATCGCCTGAGGCAGTTCAGCTCATTTACGGCGGCCCCAGATCTCCTCGAGCAACTTGTACACTCCCGGGTCGTGTTCCTTGAGTTCCGGACGAACGAAAGGATAGAAGTCGTTGGTCCCGAAAAAAGCCTCTGTGCACTCGGCAAAGTACTCCTTCTCATTGGTCAGGGCATAGTGGCGTACCTTGCGCCCGTTGTGCAGAAGCACCGACTCGTACTTCTTCGATTTCTTCGCATTGCGGTACGCCTGGAGGACCTTCGGGTGATCAAATCCAAGCACCCTGTTGTGGTAGGCATGGGCCAACTCGTGCAACAGGACCCAGCGCTGGGTTCTGTAGGAGTTGACAATATTGGCAACGCGGCTGATATCCACAGCCTTCGCCTTGTCCGGATTGTAGCCATTGTTGACCAGCCAGCCGCGATTCGGGTGAAAATGGATGGGGCCATCCTTGCGATCGCAGACCCAGATCGGAACCTCCCGAAGCTTCTCGAGCGGGCCATCGGGAACGACGAGGGTGATCTGGTAGAGCTGTAGCCCTACGAGACGCATGGCCTTGCGAAGAATTTCGGGCTTTTCTTTCTCGAGCCGCTTCAGAACGTAGACTTCCCAGCCCTCGATCTTCCTGATCTCGTAGGCGCTGGTGGGATCGTATGGCCGCTCTTTTTTCTTCTTCGCCTTCTTCTCGTCGGCTCGTAAAGCGCCCGCGCACATCACGGCCTGAAAAAGAAGACAGAGAATCGCTGACGTACAGAAAAAAGAAACCTTCCGTTTTCGCTCATTCATCATCTTGACACTCATTGGCTGACCTGGGAAATCGGGATATTGACCTGTCTCCTCGAAAGGGGAAATACCATCGTAGCGTGCCCGCCCGTTATTGGGAGATCTTTTCAGGATCCCTGTCGCCCCGGGCCCCGGGCCCCGTCCCCTTGATGGGCGGCGCGAAACCGCCGGGGGCTCTGGCCCCGGAGCCTGCGGAACCTGCGGTTGAAGTTCGACAGGTTATTGAACCCGGAACGAAGGCTCACCTCTACCACCGAGATGTCCGTTTCGAGCAGGAGGCGACAGGCCTGGCTCACCCTGAGCTCAGCAAGGTAGTCGACAAAGGTCTTGCCGACCGTCTTCCTGAAGAAGCGGCTGAAGGCCTGCGGGGTCATGCCGGCGACATTGGCCGCCTCTGGCTGGGACAGCCTGCGATGATAGTGCTCGTTGATAAAGGTGCAGACCCTGTCGATCCGCCTGAGATCCAGCTCCCTGTTAGATGGAACGAAGGCGGGACTTGCCAGCTTCCTTCCGCCGCCGCGCGTCAGCCCCTGCAGAACGCCAAGCAGGCCGAGCAGACGCTCCAGCCCATCCTGCTTTTTCATCCGGAGCATTGCCGCAGCGGCCTCGTCCCGCTTGCGGGATTCGAAATGCAGCCCACGGGCCGCGCTTTTCAGCAGCTGCGAAACTCCCTTCATCTCCGGCGAGGCGCTGAAATCCTCACCGAGGAAGTCCCCGGCGAAATGTATCACGATCGCCTTGTGCCGGGCGCCTTTGGGCGAGGACGGATCCGACAGCCAGGTGTGAGGCAGGTTCGACCCCAGCAGCACCAGGTCGCCGGCGTCATAGGGTTCGTTCGAATCCCCCACGAAGCGCGCTCCGCTCGATTCAAGGATGAGGGTCAACTCGTATTCCGGATGGAAGTGCCACTTGAAGGGAAAAGCAGGGGAAGATTTCACCCTGAAGGCGAAAGAGGCCTGCCGGGAGCTGGTAACTTTCTGTGCGCGGGCTCTCATAGCTGTATTGCCCTTCAAACCTGTATTTAATTCTCACAATAAGAGCATAGTAGCCCAGTTATAGGTTAAAAAAGTATTGTTTTTGGGTACATACCGAACGGATTTGTTCTCGGGCGTCGATATACTGCACGGCAGGAATACCTCTTTGAACAGCCCCGGAGGCGGGAAATGACTGATTACGCATTGATGAACCATCTCCTCTACATAGGCGAGGCGGATACCGTCAGGGAAATGACGGAGAAGGCGCTCGAGGAGGGACTCGAGGTCGACGACATCCTCCAGAAAGGTCTCATTGCGGGAATGAGCGTCGTCGGAGAGGACTTCAAACACAACCGCCTCTACGTACCCCAGGTGCTGATCGCCGCCCGTGCGATGAAAGCCGGCATGGCGATTCTCAAGCCGCTGCTGACCACATCATCTGCAAGCGCCTCGAGAGGCACCATCGTCATGGGGACGGTCAAGGGCGACCTTCACGACATCGGCAAGAACCTCGTCTGCATGATGGCCGAGGGAGCGGGATTCACGATGATCAACCTCGGCGTCGACACCTCGGCCGATGACTTCCTCCAGGCGGTGAAAGAAAACAACGCGGGAATTGTCGGAATGAGCGCCCTGCTCACCACCACCATGCCCTATATGAAAACGGTGATCGACTCCTTCAAGCTAGATGGACTCGACGAGGTCGTGATGTGCATTGGGGGGGCGCCGGTGAGCGAGATGTTCGCAGAAGAGATCGGCGCCGATGGCTACGCCGCTGATGCTTCCAGCGCGGTAGAGCTCTTCAAAGAACTCTATCCAGCCAAAGCCGGCAGCTAAGCCATGGCCCTGAAAATCAGCGTCAACGGCAAGCACTTGTCAGCGCCAACCGGACTGTCCATCTTTGAATGTTCAGAAAAACTCGGCGTGCACGTGCCGACCTCCTGCAACAAAAACGGCAAGTGCAAGGAATGCATCGTCGAGGTCAACGAGGGAATGGATCTGCTCTCCGGGCTCTGCCGGGAAGAAGAACATCTCGGTGGAGAATTTCGCCTGGCCTGCCGCGCGCGCCTGGAGGCCGAGTCCGGTTCGATCCGCTGCCACACGATGCGGCGCGCGCAGATGCGCATAGAAGACTCCGGCTGGACAAAACCCGGGAACGATGCTCTCGAGCCGGCTGTCCGACGCGATGGTGAGTGGGTCCTGCTCGATGGTGAGCCCCTGGTCAGGACGCCCGGCCCCCTCCACGGAATCGCGCTCGACCTCGGAACGACCACCGTGGTGCTCCGACTCCTGGACCTCGAGTCCGGAGAACAGGTTGCCTCCACCAGCTTCGAAAATCCGCAGCGCTTCGGCGGCAGCGACGTCATGGCACGAATCCAGTACGACAGCGACCATCCGGGACGGCTCCTGCAGCGAACCCTGCTCTCCTATCTCAGGCACTGCATAGATGATCTCGACTGCGACAGCGCGACGATCTACGAGATCGTGATGGCGGGTAATACCACCATGCGGGACCTGCTCTTCGGACTCGATGTCAGCTCGATCGGCCAGCGCCCCTACCGCTCGGTTACCGAGCATGAGCTGGAGCAGGGTCTTCGAGAATCCACCACTATCGAATCAACCGCGAAGAAGCTCCGCCTCCCTGCATTCCCGGCGGCAAGGGTCACCAGCCTTCCCCTGGTGAGCGGCCACGTCGGGGCGGATGCCGCCGCCTGCCTGCTGGCCGTCGATCTCGCCGGCTCCGAGGGCCTCACGGCCATCATGGATATCGGAACGAATACAGAGCTTGTCGTCAACGGCGGCGGCCGAATGCTGGCGGCATCCTGCCCCGCCGGACCCGCCTTTGAAGGAGGCTCCATCAGCTGCGGTATGCCGGGACTCGAGGGAGCCATCGAGCGCGTCCGTATCGATGAAGATGGAAGGGTGAACTGCGACGTCATTGGCGGCTCAGAGGCCCCCGACGGGATCTGCGGCTCAGGCCTCGTGGAGACCCTCGGTGAGTTGCTGCGCAGCGGACGAATGGATCACCTCGGACGCCTCTGTGATGAGGCGGATCGTTTCAATCTTGATGAGAGTGGTTCCGTCTACCTGAGCGAGGCGGACATCAGCGAGCTCGCCCAGGCCAAGGGGGCGAATGTCGCCGGCCTCGAGATCGTCATGAAAAACCTGGGGGCATCGTGCAAGGACCTCGATCGATTCTATCTCGCGGGAGGTTTCGCCAGCAGGCTCGACCTTGATTCGGCGCGCCGGATTGGACTCATCCCGGATCTTCCTGATGAAAAAATCACCCGCATCGGCAACGCGGCGATCGAGGGGGCAACTCTCGCCCTGCTCTCGATAAATCAACGGAAGGAGCTCGAGGAAACCGTAAGAAAAATCGAGCATATCGAGCTGGAGGCCGACAAGGACTTCTTCAATCACTTTGTCGAGGGATGCCAGTTCAAACCCCTTGGTCCAGGCGGGAGCGTGGCATGAACCAGTGGCGCGCAAACCCAGAGGACCTGAGACTGACACCGATCCCCGGAGAACTCTACCTTCGGCATCTCGGTGTTCCCTCCAAATCCGATCTGGATGAACCAGCCGCCAGCCTCGCCGAAAACGCGGGTAACTGGTACAGGGAGAATGGCCACCCGTGGACCTGCTCGCGCCTGGCCGCGCTGCAGGGAATCGAGGAGGACACCCTCCGCCTCGACGATGGCACCCTGCTCTCGAGCCGGGTGCTCGCCGAGGGCGCGCGCAGAAGCGGTACGCACAGCCTCTCGATTCTCGCTGTGAGTGCCGGAGCGGAAGTAGAGGAAGAGATCGCCCGGCTCTGGGCCGAGGAGAAGCCGGACGAGGCCATGTTTCTCAACTCCTACGCCGCGGCCTTCACAGAGCACCTGCGCGCCCTCGAGGAGAAGAGAATCCTGGCTGAATTTTCCGCCGAAGACATGACCGTCCTGCCCTATTACAGCCCCGGCTACGATGGCTGGGCTCTCAGCGACCAGGCGGCGCTGGCCAGGACCATCTCGGACTCGCTGCCAGGTCCGCTCGAGGTTCTTCCCTCCGGAGGCCTGAAGCCGGGCAAGTCGGCGCTGGCGGTATTCGCCGTTGCCTGCGCCGCCCTGCCGGAGATCCCCGGAGATTACTGGCAGGAGATCTACGTGGAGCTCAGCAGCGAAAATCAAACTCCCTGTAGCGAATCGTCCTCCTACTCCTTCTCGAAAAAAGCCCTCGACGGGTGGAGAGAGAAACGGCTGGAGGTTGCTGGTGAGGGGGATGAGCTCCAGGCAGTATTCCGTTTCGATGGCTCGACCTGCACCAACCTCGGGCTGCCGCTGCTCTTTGAATACCGTGTCGACCTCTGCCGGCAAGGAGAAGATGACTACCAACTCCTGGGGTTCTCCTGTGAACCCCACCCCGATGCCACCGGACACACCGGGATGTGTTCTTATCTCAAGGATGCCG
>JAKUSY010000729.1 GCA_022451445.1 Planctomycetota bacterium | reverse complement strand
ATCGGAAAAAACACCCCTGAGCGCCGTGGCGGTGCAGGGGATCTGCAACCGGGTTCTCGAACCCGCCGGCCTAGCGGGAGTTTTCAACCTCTGCTCCGGCGGATATGAAACGGGAGAACAGCTTGCGCGGGACGAACGCCTGCCGCTGATCAGCGCCACCGGGAGTTGCCGCATGGGCAGGAAAGTGGCGAAGCAGGTCGCGGCCCGGATGGGGCGCAGCCTGCTCGAGCTCGGCGGCAATAACGCGATCATCGTCCTCGATGATGCGGACCTCGACCTCGCCCTGCGTGCGGTGCTCTTCGGAGCTCTCGGAACCGCCGGGCAGAGATGCACAACGACCAGGAGAGTGCTGGCAGAAAAAGGCGTTTTTAATGAGCTCTCGCAGAGATTAACCGATGCTTACGGCTCAGCCGTGGTCGGAGACCCCCTGGACCCACAAACTCTCGTCGGTCCTCTCATCGATGAAGAAGCCGTCAACACCTTCCTGAAGGCTGTAGCAACCGCCGGCGAAAGCGGTGGAGAGGTCCTCTGCGGCGGAAACAGGATCGAAGGCCCCGGCTACTTCGTGGAGCCGGCCCTGGTCAAGGCGAAGGCCGGGATGGATATCATCCGCGAAGAAACCTTTGCGCCCATCCTCTACCTGCTCGAGGTAGACAATCTCGAGGAGGCCATCTCGGTTCAGAACGATGTCAGCCAGGGATTGTCCTCAGCCATTTTCACCAACTCAGTCAGGAGCGCTGAACATTTCCTTTCCGCCGTTGGCAGCGACTGCGGGATCGCAAACGTCAATATCGGCACAAGCGGAGCTGAGATCGGTGGCGCTTTCGGTGGTGAAAAAGAAACCGGCGGCGGACGCGAAGCGGGTTCCGACTCCTGGAAAGCCTATATGCGCCGCCAGACGTGCACGATCAACTACGGAACGGAGCTTCCCCTCGCACAGGGAGTCCGCTTCGAGGTCGATTGACCGAATAACAACCGAACAAATTCCACCCGGCAGCACCTGAACTGGCTTTCGCCGCCAAATCAAGCTAACATCGGCCTTTCGGAGCGGTGAAACCCACCCTGCCCCGCTATGATCGTTCTGATGAAGATATTCCAGGATCTTGTCTTGCCAGTTCGCCTCGTCTGCAAAGCTCTGCTGATAGCGGCCACCCTGGCCTCCAGCCTCAGCGTCTCAGCCTCTGACTGGCCAATGTGGAGGGCCGATGCCACGCGGCGGGGCAGCACTTCAGCGCAGCTGCCCGACAAGCTCTATCTTCAATGGACGCTCGAGTTGCCGAAACCTGAAACCGCGTGGCCGGCCGACCAGGAAAAACTGCAATTTGACCGCCTCTACGAGCCTGTACTCGCCGGTAAGAGGCTGTTCGTGGGCTCGATGGTCTCGGACAAGATCACCGCCTTCGACACGGATTCAGGCAAGGAGCTCTGGCGCTTCTACACCGACGGCCCCGTCAGGTTCTCCCCCGCCATCTGGAAGAACAGGATCTTCGCCGTCTGCGATGATGGGTACCTGTACTGCCTGGACACCTCGGATGGTTCGCTGGTATGGAAATTTCGCGGCGGCCCCAGTGAAAGACGAGTCCTCGGCAACGACCGGCTGGTGAGCACATGGCCGGCCCGTGGCGGACCGGTCATCTACGACGACAAGGTCTACTTCGGTGCCGGGATCTGGACATTCATGGGTATCTTCCTGCACTCGCTCGGCGCGGAAACGGG
>JAKUSY010000728.1 GCA_022451445.1 Planctomycetota bacterium | reverse complement strand
CACGGCTGCGGCGATCCGGGCCTCGTAGGGCTGGAGGAAGCCGAAGTACATCCCGCGGCTCAGGAACACGTTGCCGGCGAAGGGACTGGAGATCTTGATCGCCTCCGCGCCGCGCCGTACCTGGGCCACCGCCAGGGCGACCGACCAGCCGGCTGTTACGTCGAGGATCTCGGCGCATCTCGCGGCGTGGGTGAGCAGGTACATCAGTCCATTCTCCATTCCCAGGATGTTGAGGAAGTGGTCGAAGGGGGCGCGCACCTCTCCGTGGACTGAATAGTCATCGCCCAGGGCGGCGATGACGAGATCCAGGGTGTCAAAGACGTGCTCTTCGAAGGAGTCCGGGTCATCGATCGGCAGGGTCGCCTTGCTGGCCTGGAAGGCCTTGTAGCTCTCGGGAGCCCAGGACAGCAGGTTGTCGAGGTCGAGCTCTTCGATGTCCGGCCAGGTGAATTCGTCCGTCGCCTTGTAGTAGGCGTCATCATCGCGGGTACATTCAATCCGGGCCCCGTCCTGGAGGTAGAGGGTCGGGCTCTCGGCGTCGCGGTCCATCCTCTCGACCTGGTCCACGAGGCCGTGGACCCGGCCCGGCTTGTGGCAGAGGACGCCGTCGAAATCGTAGAGCGCTCTCATGCGGATGAGGCAGTCCGCCCACAGGGCCCCGTCGAGGAAATAGTCGATGGGGTCGACGCCCGTATTGATGATGGTATGCCCGTTGGCCATCTGGCACATGACCGGAAACCGTTTCGGTCTTTCCATGCACATGGCTTGCCTGACGAGGTTTCTGGATGACATATCAGATTTCGAGGTAGATCGTTCCATCTTCGACAAGAAACTTCGCTCCGGCATCTCCAGCTGCGTTTTCGAGCGCCCTGCGAAGAATGTTTTTAACATCGGGCCCATCCTCGATGTAGCGCATGAGGGCCTCACCGGATTCTTCTCCGATGGCCAGGGTGAGCATCAGTCCCTTGCGCTTGCAGGTGACTTTTTTCCCCGGCTCTAATTCCACGTCGATCACCTTGAGATAGGCATCGGCGTAGTTGACCCCGATGCCGGAGCCGTCCGGTTGTTTCGGAGGTATGAGGTCTTCGGCCGCGGGGTTTTCATCCGCTATGCGTATTTTCATGATCCTTCTCCCTGGGTTTCATCTAATAGCTTCCTGAAGAGCCGCAGGTGAGCGGGTGAACTTCCGCAGCAGCCTCCAACTATGTTCGCACCGGCGGAGATGAGCGCTGTGAGCTCCGCGGTCATCTCCTCGGGGGTCTGCCTGTAGACGACCTCCATGTCCACCAGCTCGGGCAGCCCGGCATTGGGCTGTGCCATGGTGGGCAGGTCGCTGATCCGCCTGTAGCGCTCGACCGCACGGGCCGCCCAGGCCACGTCGACGCCAGAGCCGCAGTTGAGGGCGATTATGTCGGCCCCGTTTTCCGCCATGAACTCGGCCGCGTCCTCCGGTCCGATTCCCATCATCGTGCGGATCTCTTCCCCATCGAAGGTGACGTCGTAGGCCATGGAGCCGATGACGCAGGGCGCGCCGGCCTCCCGGGCGGCCCGCAGGCCGATCCCCAGCTCTTCGAGCGAGGTCTGGGTCTCGATGATGATGGCATCGACGCCGCCTGAGACGAGGGCACTGGCCTGCTCTCTGAAGGCATCTCGGACGCTCTCCTCCGTCACCTCGCCGTAGGGCTCCATCAGTCCGCCGAAGGGGCCGATATCGCCGATCACGT
>JAKUSY010000727.1 GCA_022451445.1 Planctomycetota bacterium | reverse complement strand
CCCGAGTTGAGGGCGGCGGCAATTCGTTCCCTGGTTGAGCTCGATGGGGACGGCGCCGCCCGGCAAGCTGCGATGCTCTACGGTAAGGCCCACATCGGCAAGCTCGATACCGCGCCGACCCTCGCTGCGTTTCTCGAACGAAAAGGCGGAGCCGAGGTCCTTGCCGATGCTCTCGATGATGCGAAGCTGAAATCGGCGGTCGCCGAGAACCTCCTGCGAGCGCTCTATTCGACCGGACGGCTCGACAAGGCCCTCGTCAAGGTGCTCAACGAGACGATCGGCGTCACTGGCCAGGTGCCTGCCTACAATGAGACCTTTGTCGAGGCCCTCGTCGGCGAGGCGCTGAAGAAGGGCGACAGCTAGCGCGGCGCGCTTCTCTTTAAGAGCAGCGCCTGCGTCACCTGTCACAGGGTCGATAACAAAGGAGGCGTCATCGGTCCTGACCTGGCGGCGATCGGTTCCACACTCTCTCCGCAAAGAATTGTCGAGGAACTCCTCTGGCCGCGCCGCCAGGTGAAGGAGGGCTATACCGTGGTGCAGGTGGTGACCAGCAAGGGGGCGGTTCACCAGGGCTACGAAAGACGAACCCGTGACAGCCAGGCCTCCGGAGACCTGGTGATGCGTGAGCTCGCAACAGACAAGCTCGTCTCCATCAAAAAAGAACACATTATCGACAAGCGTGAGACCGGCAGTCCGATGCCAACGGGCCTGACGGCCCTGCTCTCGCGGCCGCAACTTTTGGATCTAGTCCATTACCTCTCAGAATTGGGAAAGAACAAATGAGCTACCTGAAGAACCTGTCTCTTTCGATTGTCACGATCTCTGTATTCCTGCTCGCGATCGGAATTTTCGCTGAAGACAAGAAGCTCGATCCGGGCTTCGTCTCGATGTTCGACGGCAAGACGCTGAAGGGATGGTCGACCATGCCGAAGCAGGCGTCGGAGGCCTGGTCAGTGAAGAAGGGTGTGATCGTCGGCGAGGGGGACAAGGGCCGCAGCTACCTGGTCTGGGAAAACCACGACATCGCTGATTTCGAGATGAAGCTGTGCTACAAGTTCCCCGGCAAGGGCAACAGCGGCATCAACCTCCGGGCCATCCCGGACAAGACACGCCGCCGAGCCTTCCAGGCCTACCATGTCGACATCGGCCATGTGGGCATCGGCAAGCAGGTGCTTGGCGCCTGGGACTTCCACACGCCCGGCCGGCGCGAGCATGCCTGCTTCCGCGGCGACCGCCTGGTGATCGACGAGAACGACAAGCCGACGTTGACGAAGATCAAGGATGCCGTGACCCTCGATGATATCAACAAGGGCGGCTGGAACGAGCTCCACGTGATCGTCAAGGGCAACAACTTCAAGTTCTACATCAACGGCAAGCTCTCATCGGAGTTCACCGAGAACCTGAAGAAGGAGCGCCGTCTCCATTCCGGCATGATCCAGCTCCAGCTCCACGATCCCGGCATGGTGATCAAATTCAAAGATCTCCAAATCAAGGTCCTCAAGTAGCACGGAAAACAGGCATTTTTCCCAGAGGCTGACCGTCGCTGAAGGACGTATAGACTGAAAATATAGGTGTCCCCAGTTCAAATCTGGGTCCGCGCACCATTTCTTCGCCTTCCTGGGCCGATCGGCGATGTATACCAACGTATAAAACCGTATACAAACGTATACAAAATTCAGGGTTTTGCTCATGAGGAAACCAGGCTACCGCCGGCAGAGGCGGAAGAA
>JAKUSY010000726.1 GCA_022451445.1 Planctomycetota bacterium | reverse complement strand
ATGGTCGAATCCCAGGAGGGAGAGCTGGAAACCGTTCTGGCCGCGTTGTTTTCCGTGGCAGGTGCCGGCGTTGCATCCCATCTTCGTGAGCACAGGCTGGACGTCTCGCTCGAAGGTGACGGGGATGTGTTCCTCGCCCCGGGTGATCTCCACCGGCACTCTCGCCTCCCGTCCTCCGTGGCGAATGATGAGCTCGGTTCGGCCGCTTCGCAGGGCGCTCAGGATTCCATCCTTGCTCGATTGCAGCAAGGCTGGGTCGGCGGGTTGGTAGTCAGCTTCCCGCGTCAGGTCGATGAGCAGTCCGTCCATGGTGGTCGTCACCAGGAGCTGCTGGGTGCTGAGATGTCCGTGCAGGCCGATGGCAGGGGGAGTGATGACGAGCTTGCCGGGCTCTGCCGCGATGAGCCCAGGGCTGAGCAGCAGGATGAGGATGGACAGGGCGCATCTCATGGGTACCAGTCTATTCGACCACAATACCGGGCGCAACCAGGACCGCAGGACCGCAGGACCTCAGCCGCGGCTGCCGGAACCTGAGAAGCTTTCCCAGAGGCTCTCGAACTCCCCGGTGAAGGCCTTGCAGATCGCGGGATCGTGGGCGACCAGGATGTTCTCTATATTGTGGGTGGCGGCCTTCCTGGTCCAATTGTAGCTCCCCGTGCAGACCGTCTTACCGTCGAATATGGAGAACTTATTGTGCATGTGCTGTTTGTCGTCATCAAAGAGAACCGGGATGCCCGCCTCCTGGAGCCGGCGGATGTCGGAGCCCAGGTCCAGGCTGGTCTCATCGTCGGTGATGACCCGTATTTTCAAGCCGCGGGAGTGGGAGGCGATGATCTCCCGGGTAAGCTGGTTGTCGGTGATGGTGAAGACGCAGATGTCCACCGATTTGCGGGCGGCGTGAAAGAGGGAGAGTATTTTCCTGCGGCAGCTGTCGCCGGGGCTGAAAACCGCCTCGGACGGTTTCGCTTCCTTTCCCCGGCGGGGCACCAGCACCTTCATGACCTCTTCCAGCCACTCGATAATCCGCTTCGAATTCACATCCTCGACTGATTCGCAGGCGATCTCGAAGGCGAGCTTGCGGAGCGCTCCGTAATCTCCTTCGCCCAGGCGGAGATCTTCCAGGACGAGCCGCAGGCCTTTTTTTTCAGAACGGCTGAGGGTCAGATCGGAGAGGGTCTGGCGCAACAGCTCTTCGATTTCCGACTTCTTCATCGCGAAGGGCTCTGGCGATTACTTATCAGCGAGTTTTTTGAGTACGCCGAGGAAATGCCTCGGAGGCAGTGGAGCATCCCAATGCCCGGGCGTGAGAATGACGGTGGGGCCGGGTTTCTTGAGTTCGGTGAAGCTCATCTTGGCCGAGATCTGGTTTTCACCGGGGTTGATCACGGGTTCGTGGGGGGTGACGTTTCCGAGACTTCCAAGCTGCTTGCGGGAGATGCCTTTGCCCTTGCGCCCCTTTTTACCTTTGCCTGGGGACCTGAGAGTTTTTTTCCCCGCAGATTTCTGGATGCTCTTGGCGGTCCAGATTTCGTTGAGCTTGAAATAGACCGGCTCGGTCGTGTTCGACTTGACGCTGAAAGACGTCACCTCGGCTCTGAGATTTTTGAACACGAAAAGACTCTTTCTGGTGTAGTCGCTGATCCTCTTGCCGAAGAGCTTCCATTGTTCGGCTTTCACCCTTGGGCTCACATCGACCTCGTGGAAAGTCCTCTTCGAGAACGCGTTCTTCTC
>JAKUSY010000725.1 GCA_022451445.1 Planctomycetota bacterium | reverse complement strand
TCTCATTCTTCTCCATCATCGAGCGGCACCTCGGCTCTTTTCAGGCCGGGCGCTCCCATGTCGACCGCGACCTCGCTGACCTTGCCGTCCGGGCCGGTCTCCAGCAGGAGCGTCTTTACCCCCGCATCGGTATCCACCAGCACCTTGGAGCCTTTCACAATTCCATTGTCATGGACGTACTTGGCGACGCATCGGATCCCGTTGCCGCACATCTGCCCCCGGCTTCCATCGGCGTTGTACATCTCCATGCGGCAATGGCTGCTGTCGTCAGCGGGGGGCTGGATGAGGATCAGGCCATCGGAGCCGATACCGAAGTTGCGGTCCGAGACCTTCCTGGCCAGCCCGGCAGGGTCTTCGATGGACGCTTCGAAGCCGTTGATATAGACGTAATCGTTGCCGATGCCGTGCATCTTGGTGAATTTGACGGTCATGCCGGGCATCTTAGCGGAAAAAACCATTGTTCAGACTATTTTTTGCACCTGAGGGGCGTGGGCAGGATCGTCTAAACTGGCAGGACAGCAGTTTATTTCGAGGCTATGGAGAATGATGATCTTTCCAGATGTTCGCTCGCGATTTCAGCGGGTGCTGATGCCGTTTTTGCTGGCCATCCTGGTTCTGCAGTCCGGCGGCTGGGTTCCGGCTGGCCAGGCTGAGAAGGCCCCGGACAAGCCGGATAAGAAGGCGCAGAAGAGGCCGCCCATTCCCAGGCTCCCCGCGGAGCAGTTGCCGAAGCGGACCCGGGTACGTCCCGATCCGGCGAAGTCCCAGGTCGAGCTCGATGCGATTCATGTCAGTATCGAGGAGATGGCCCAGACCATGGATGGCAAGCGCTACACTCCCCAGACCCGGGTGGTGGAGAACTACCTGAGTGAATACCTGCGCCGCGCCGGGTACAGGATTCTCGAAAATCCAGCCAGGGCCCGCTATCGAATCAGCGGCCGGATATCGACGATCTTCGATACCGAGCTCATTCTGCGAAACAAGATCATCGCCTGGAAGTATGCCGGGTCCATCGTCGTCAAGCTCAGGGATATCAATGGGAAGGTTCTGCAGGAGATCACCATTCCCGAGGTCTTTCGCCTCAACGTGAAGAACGAGAAGTCAGCCATTTGGGATCTGCGTCGCTACCTTGCGCACATCATCTATACCGGGCTCTGCCTGGAGGGAAAGGTGCTGACCAACAGGGATGTCGTCGACCTGATAGAGTCGCTCGCGGTCGACTCGTTTGACCGGGTGGAGGATATCGAGGCCGCCGAGGTGATCGAGAAGCTCGCCGATCACGGCCTGGAGGCCGTTCCCTATCTTCTTCATGCCCTCACCGACACCCGCACAGTGATGGTCAAGGCCCGGTATCCAAAGCTGGAGGTTCCTACCGACCTGAAGATCTACCATCTCGCCGACAAGACCCTCGAAGATATCTTCCATAAGTTCAGCCGTCTGTAGCTGAAGACGCCCGCCCGGCTTCGCTTCTATATCATCGCAGGCTGGGAGAACGAGTGGAGGCGATTCTGTAAACCCTTCCGTGAGTCGCCCGAGAGCGAGCGCCGCCGCCATTCCCTGCTGAAGAAATCAGAAGGCGCCGTGGAGGAAAAGAACCTGCGCATCCTCGACTTTTCCCCCCGCTCCGGGGACGGGTCTGGCCAGAAGAAAGCCGGAGCGGATAAAGAGGCCGATAAAAAGCGCTCCGGGGGTGCGGCAGAGCCTGAAAAGCGTCCCTGAGGTCAAAAGCGCCCC
>JAKUSY010000724.1 GCA_022451445.1 Planctomycetota bacterium | reverse complement strand
CCGGCCCGCGCAGGGAGGTTCCGGCATCGCAGGAGAGCGCGGACACGGAGGAGGACATCATTCTTATCCCCGGCTGCAGGCTCAGCGGAATCCTCTACGATTCTCTCTACTCCCCCGTGGAGGAAGCGCGGGTCAGCTTTGAAACTGCCAGCGGCGCCTACTATCCGCCGGTGAGTACCACCAGCAAGGGCACCTGGATCAGTCCCCTCCTGCAGCCGGGCCTGGTGCGCGTTCTCTACAGCCATGGCGCGCACGTGCCCCGCTCCGACTCCGCCACCCTGACCGAGGCAGAGCCCAGGCAGGGTCTCGAGATGGTTCTCCACTCCGGAAAGCCGGCGCGGATCCGGGTTCTTGACGAGAAGGGATCCTACCTCGCCGAGGCCCGGGTCTGGACCGACCGGCCGGTACACACAGGCGCTGGTGACTCGATCGCCAGCTACCTCGGACAGACCGATGATCTCGGGCTCCTGCAATGCGCCATCCCGGAACCCGCGCCGGGAAAAATAAGGGTACGGTATACGGGCTACCGGGAAAAAACCGTCGATATCCCCCCGATGGATGAGAGCTCCGGCACCCGCGACCTGGAGATCCGCCTGGAGCAGGGACTGCTGCTCATCGCGCATGCCGTGGACAAGGTGAGCGGACTGCCCATCAGGCCGGACTCGGTCGAAGTTGAAATCGAGACCGATGGAGACTTCCTCCCGGCAGGGAACGTAACGGTCCAGCACCACTCGCTCGATGATGGAAAGATCCGGATCGGGCTTCCCGGGATGGCCGGTAATTACAGGCTCAGGGTCAACGGCGAAGGAGACCGCTATGGACTCTCGGAGATCATCCGCTTCGACGGTAAAAAGTCACCCTCTCCATTCCTGGTCCGGCTCACCCCATCACGCTCTCGTTTCCAGGGATTCGTGACCTTCGACCAGGAGACCGTCCCCCGGGCCCTGGTCGAGCTTCTGAGCGCCGTTGGCACCTGGTCCGGCCATACGACCATCTACGGAGTCCGTGTCGCCCGCCCGACCCGGGCGATGATGAGCACCTATACCGACTCCAGCGGCAGCTTCCACTTCAGGCAATTCGAGCCGGGAACCTATCGAATCCGGGTCAGCCATCCTCATCATGCCACCTACCAGGGAGCTCCGGTCGAGCTGCCCCTGGCGGACTCCGCGAGAAGATTCCCGCTGCGCCTGCGAAACGGAGCGACCCTCGAGGGCCGAGTTCTCTCACCACAGGCGGAGGGCATCGGCGGAATCCCGGTGGTGCTCAGCTCCTCGATGTGCTCGCCCCGAAGCGTCCTCACCGATCCCCGGGGCAGGTACTCCTTCACCGCGCTTCCCGCAGCCGACGACATCCGAATCGAGATGGGAAGCGGCGAGGAGGACACCCCCGGCATCAATATAGAATGGGCCGGAAGAAGCGGCGCCAGGTCCGCAGCCATCGGCAACATCTCCATCACAGCCGGAGAGCGGCTGACCATCGATCTCATCGCCGCCGGTGGCGAGGAAAACGGTGGGCTGCGCGGCTCGATCACTCTTGATGGACAACCACTGGCTACCTCCCTGGTTCTCGTGAGTCTGCCGGAGCAGGGAATGTCACCCGGCTTCTTCAGCGCCGGGAACGGCGGCTTCGCCCTCTCGCCCCTGCCGCCGGGAAAATACCGGCTGAGCGGCCAGGGCTTCCCCTTCGCGAGAGAGCTGGCCATCACCTCGGGAGAGATCGCCGAGCTCGCCGTCTCCC
>JAKUSY010000723.1 GCA_022451445.1 Planctomycetota bacterium | reverse complement strand
ATGGTGTGCTCGCCGGCCTCGATCCCCACGAGGTTGAAGCCGTTGATGTCGGGTCCTGTTCCATCATCGAGGATGTCCTGCAGGATTCCCGCGACCGGGTCGCCGAATTGCTCGTCATCGACGAAGATCAGGACTCCATAGGAGTTGGCCGGGCTTGTTTCAGTCCAGCGCAGGCCGAGGACATTGCAGGCCTCTCCGCCGCAGTCCTGCCTGAAGAGTAACGCCTCGCCATTCTCGCAGCTCGAGCCGGAATAGTAGAACTGCACGACGTTAAGGGCGGACAGGTCCGCGCCGCCGCCATCTCCGCGGTTCTCCTCCATGGCCCGGAAGATCTCGCGCTGTCGAGCGGTGAGGGTGGTCAGTGCGACTCCCTCGCTCCGGGCAATCACTTTCGGTCCGGGCGGTACCAGGCGGTACCTCGTGGAAGGAACCCGCTGCTCGATGCTCAATCCCGTCGCCGGCAGGTCGCCCGCATCCAGGGGTGGGTTCGCGACGCAGAACAGGAACGCAAAAACCAATAAAGAGAAATGATGGTGTCCAACCCTCATGCCTGACTCCTATAGAAAATTCCCACGTGAGTGTCTGGAGGAAGCATCGCTACGCTCTAACCGCGAAGAACCCTACTGCCCCATGAATTGACGCTAGCTCCCGATACTCGATCAAGAGTTCTTCTCTTTCGAGAATACCACCGGGCTAAGGATTTCAAAGAGTTTTTCAGCTTCCGCTGCAGGGGAAATTTTCTATTTTTTTCCGGATGCCGGGTGCCTCGGGGCCGCTGATAAACCCGTGCTCGAGGATCCTGGCGGTCAGTCCCCAGACCTCAAAGCCATCGAGCTCGAAGGTGAGGCTCTCTTTTTCTTCGCCGCGCTGGTCGATCCAGCTGCCGCGTTTTTTGAACAGGCCGGCCTCCACCCTGGCGGCCGGCAGGTAGAGGACGTGCTCGACCTCGCTGGGATTGGGCCGGATCTCGGGAGAAGTCGCGAGCCAGCCGACGAAGGGCTTTACCGCGTGCCTGAAGCCGGTCTCCTGCCAGTCGAGCTCGGCGATGATCTCGACCGACTCGGCGGGAATCCCGAGCTCCTCGCCGGCCTCTCGCAGGGCGCAGTCAAGCAGGCTCCCATCGCCGCTTTCGAGCGCCCCGCCGGGCAGGCAGACCTGGCCGGAGTAGGAGTCCGTTTCACGCTCCGGGCGTTTCATCAGCAGGATCCTGGGCCCGTCCTCGTGCTCGATGATGGGGACGAGAACGGCGAACCTTTTCTCAGTCATGGCTGGGCGGGAAAATGGTCGGGAGGTCAGGGGGAGCCGCCTCAGATCGAGAAGGAGCTTCCACAGCCGCAGGTTCCGCTGGCGTTGGGGTTGTTGAAAACGAACCCCCTGCCCATGAGGCTGTCCTGGAAATCGACTTCCACCTCGTCAAGATAGAGGCCGCTCTTCTCGTCAACGACAAGCTTGACTCCGTCGATCAGCAGGATCTTGTCCTTCTCGGAGATGTTTTCATCAAATCCCATCTTATAGCTGAACCCCGAGCATCCACCGCCCCCGACCATGAGTCTCAACCCGGCGTCTTCGCTGAGATTATTGGATTCGACCTCTTTGGCCATGAGAGATTTGAGTTCCGTGGTAGCGATGTCGGTCAGTGTGATCTGCAATTCTATAGCCTCTCTGGCTGTTATTTTGTGCCGTTTCTGCGGTCAACTGTGTGCTGACCCCGCATTCTTAGTATAAGTCCACAATGGGG
>JAKUSY010000722.1 GCA_022451445.1 Planctomycetota bacterium | reverse complement strand
CAAGGAGCAGCTTCCGGCGCTTATTGCTCAGGTCGTGAGCAAGACCCCGACAAATATCAGGGAGCTTGACGTGCTGGTATTGCAGAAGGACTTCGCCCGCTACGATGAGAAAGAGCAGCGCTGGTTCTACTGGATCAAGGGTATGGGAAATTTCGAGCTCGACGACATCGCCATGAGCAAGGTCGCCCGCCCCCGGGGAGCTGTCCGCGTGCGCCTGAAAAAATTCAGGGGCTTACCTCTCGGTGTAGTGCTTCGGGCAGGCCTCCTGAACCGTTTTCGATCAACGCGGTTTCCGGGAATCAATGATCGTAAGTTTCTCGCTCAATGGTGGAAGCTCTATTACCGCCAGAATGCCGTGGCGTTGAAGTGACCGTTCTCTCAGGGGCCGGCATGGGCAGGCTCGGGGCGCCGGACCTCAACGAGCTCAATCTCAGCGGATGCCGTAGCGTTCGAGACGGCGGTAGAGAGTGGCTCTTCCTATCCCCAGCAGTCTCGCGGCCTGGGCCCTATTGCCATGCGTCTTCTTCAGAGCATCGGCGATCGCTCCTCCGAGAACCTCTTTCTCCATCTCCTCGAGGGAGCCGGGTCGGGTGGGGCAAAGGGAGCCTCGCCTCGATGTGATTTTTCCGGAAAGATGCCAGGGTCTCACCGCTCCTTCGACGGTAGCTACCAGCTTCCAGATCTCGTTTCCCAGCTCTCGAATATTGCCTGGCCAATCGTAGGCGCTGAGGACTTCGAGTATTTCAGAACTGAAGCTCGGCCCCTCCTGCCGGTTCTTTCGGCTGTGGATCCCGACGAAGTGGTCCACCAGCAGTGGGATGTCTTCTCTCCTGTGCCGAAGTGCCGGGAGGCGGATCGATGTGACGTTGAGGCGGTAATAGAGGTCCTCGCGAAAACGCTTCCGGGCTACCATCTTCTCGAGGTCCCGGTTGGTGGCCGAGACCAGGCGGAAATCTACCGGTACTGTTCGGATGGCACCGACGCGTCGTACGGATTTTTCCTGCAGCACCCGGAGGAGCTTCTTCTGCAGGCTGGGCTCCATCTCGCTTACCTCGTCCAGGAAGAGGGTCCCTCCCTGGGCTCTCTCGATGAGTCCCATTCGGGCTATGGAGGCGCCGGTAAAGGCTCCTTTTTCGTGCCCGAAGAGTTCCGCCTCCGCCAGCTGCTCAGCGATCGCTCCGCAATTTTCGCAGACGAGCGGCATCTCCTTGCGCGGGCTCAGCCTGTGGAGCGCGGCCGCCACCAGCTCTTTTCCGGTGCCGCTCTCCCCCCGGATGAGGACTGGGATGTCGGAGCCGGCAACCTGCAGGATCGAGCTGAGGACGTTTTCGATTCCCATGCTTTTTCCGATGATCTCCGGGAACAGCCGCTGGAGTTCATCGCCGGAGACAGGGTTGGGCGACTCGCCGGCTGTCTCTTCGTTTTGTCGCCGCCGGGCCCGGCGGGATTTGTGGTGCTTGTCAAGCAGGAGGGCGATGGACAACATGGAGCGGATTCGACCGCCGCATTCGCTCAGCCATGCACTGGGAGGAAGCGGCGAACCTCCGAAAAAGAGAGTGACGATTTCCTGTCCCCGCAGGTCGAGGCGGATGGAGAGGGGCCAACGCTGGTGGACGGCCGGGGCGGTCGTCGTTTCATCGAGCGGGCCTGGGGGAGGGTTGACCTCGTCTCCTGGAAGATTTTCCCGTCCCCGCTTCCGGGCGATAGAGAACTGTTGGTCGGGGGAGTGCCCCAGCGACAGC
>JAKUSY010000721.1 GCA_022451445.1 Planctomycetota bacterium | reverse complement strand
GATGGTCAGGGGATCCACGCACACCTATAGCGTCGCCTGCTACATATTCGCCCTCGATGCCGCCATCGCGCAATTGGAGCAGGACAAGGTATTCGACAACCTCGGCAGAAAGAAGGTCGACAATAGGAATGTCGGACGCACCTATCGCGGCAGCATGAGCACCGCGGTAAAAACTCTCATCAAGACCCAGAACCCCGCCGGCGCCTGGCGGTATTACGCCGCCAACGACTTTGACAACTCGAACGTTCAGTTTGCCGTACTCGGCCTCGGGGTCGGAGCCAAGCGGGGCATCGATATCCCGCCCAAGGTCTGGGAGGGGGTGTACAAGCATTTCGTCGAGGGGCAGCAGAAAAATGGCGCGGTAACCTCCGCCAGGATTACGCTGGCGAAGCCTGAAGAGGAGCGACGCCTGGAACATCTCAAGCTCATCAGCGAGGATGCCGAGACGCCAAAACCGAAGAGATCTCCGAGGAGGAAAAAGGATCCTCCAAAGGGCAGGACGATCGTTTTGAGGCCGGAGGATGATCCGATCGTCGGCCAGGAGAAGATCACTGTCCGGGCCCGGGGGTGGGATTACGAAAACAAGGGCGGGGCCACCTGGAACATGACCTGCGCCGGGGTCTCCTCCTGCCTCATCCTGCGTGAGAACATAAAGGGCAATATCGACAAGGCTGGCTGGAAGAAGCTCAATACAGCTATCGGAGACGGATACGGTCTCTTGATGGCGACCTGGACTCCTTTCAACTCCCTCTACGGCCTCTACAGTCTCGAAAAGGTCGCGGACATCGGCGGCGTCAAGCTCTTCAACCAAGTTGACTGGTACGCAGAGACCAGGAACCACCTGGTCGGGGTTCAACAGGGAGGTGGGAGCTGGGCTCCGGGCGCCGCGGCCGGTGAGAATCCCATGGTGGCCACGAGCTTCGCGCTCCTGGTCCTGAAGCGCGCCAGCTCGGGCCTGCTCCTGACCCGGAAGCCCGGAGGGAATATCATTCGGTCAGGGCGCTCCGCGCTCGGCAATGAGGATCGCACCTGGGTCTACCTGCCGAAGCTGGAGACCAGTATCCATTACCCTTCCGTCCTGGAGTTGATAAAGAAGAGGCCCTCAAGACAGCTCCTCTCCCTGCTTAAAGGCATCGTCGAAGCCTACCCGGAACAGTGGAGGGGGGAGCTCATCCTTCCCCTCACCAAGAGCTACGGCAAGACCTCCTCGAAGTCGATCAAGAAGATCCTGCTGGCCCATCTGGAGACGATCGCCGGAACCAGGTACCCGGCAGTCGATGATTACGTAAAATGGCACACCCACTGGGGCCGGGCCATCCAGGCCGGAGAGTCCATCAACAAGGGGATGGGCGGCGACCTGATGAACGACTACAAGGACAATCTTGGGAGCGTCGAGCTGAAGAGGAAGGCCGCCTGGGCGCTCACCCGCATAGGCGAGAAAAGAGCCCTGGCGATCTTCCTCGGTGACCTGGGAAACGAGTCTTCGGAGATAAGGCATCTTGCCTATGTCTCCTTCAAGGGCTTCTTTGTGAACTCCCCGCCCGATTTTATCGCCACGGCGCCAAAGAAGACCCGTGCCCGGCAGGTCGCTGCCATCAGGCAGTGGTACGCCGAGCGGAAGAAATAGAGGAAAGCTGGAATTGTCATTCCCAGGGCCGGCGATTTGTTCCCGGGTTGTGGCGCAGTTGCGAACAGGCTTGAAGATGAAGGATGGCTGCTGTGCGCGATAGGGGTCTTGACGGC
>JAKUSY010000720.1 GCA_022451445.1 Planctomycetota bacterium | reverse complement strand
AGCAGTTCACCCCACGCACTCACCTGCTCGATGGGGACCTTGAAAAACAACCGGCCTCGTCGCCTAATGGCTGCTCCGGGAGAGACCCACCCCTGGATTCCGATACCTGATAAGGAAAACCAATGCTTCACACGATACGAGCGCTGACCGGGTGCCTGCTGATCATCAGCCTTCTGGCGGGCGCCGGCCAGGCCGGGGCGGCCGACTACACCCCCGGCAAGCTTCACAACTACTCCCACGAAGACGGTACCGTTTCAAAGGGTGACTACCAGTATTCCATTTTCGTCCCAGGGGACTACGATCCGAAGAAGCCCTACCCTCTCGTTTTTTACCTGCACGGCGGCGGCAAGGGTCGCAATCACCCCAGCCAGGGACACAGGAACATGCTCTCGGCCAGGCTCAAGGACGACAAGCGCTCCACCGATGCGGGCTACAGCCGCAACATGCCCGGCTCGAAAGGCTACATACTCGTCTCACCGGTCAAGCCGATCTCCTACTGGAAGGCCAGCGTTTTCAAGCGCCTCGTTACGCACGTCAAGAGCAAGGTCAACATTGATGAAAACCGGATCTACGTCACCGGCTTCAGCATGGGCGGGCAGGGCACCTGGTTTGTCGCCTGCGGAAACGATGGCTCCTACAGGATCGCCGCGATGATGCCGCTGGGCGCCTGGGGCTGTCATTATATCCGGCCTGGGAAAACCCGGAAGACCTGCAAAACGCTCCGAACCCCGACCTGGGTCCTGCATTGCCCCCTCGATCACGTCTCCAAGATCTCCGAGCAGCTCCCGCTCTTTCAGAACCACGTCGATCTCGGCGGCTACGGCCGCTTCACCATGATCCCAGGCAAGGGACACAAGAGCAGGCCGCCCAACGACAACGAGTTTCTCAGCCTGCGGATGAGCTGGATGCTCTCGCAGACCTACGGAACCCCTTTCAACTACATCCTCCAGGTCAATGACGGCAGGATCGGTAAGATCTCAAGCGGCAAGCGGCCCTTCACTGCCGATTCGGGCCGCCACGGCTTCTACGAGCCCGGAACGGTCGTGAACATCACCGCCCCGGAATCAAAGGACGGCAAGTCCTTCACGAGATGGGCCGGCGCGAAAGGGAAATTCTCCGATGCGAAATCGAGATCGACCTCTTATAAAACGACCGGGGGAGATGGGACCATCTCAGCCATCTACGGCACCGAGGGCTACAAGCTGACCGTCGTCGGCGGCAAGGCGAAGCCGGCATCCCCGAGGCCCGGACAGGTCGTCACCGTCATCGCCAACAGCGGAAAGTTCTACTATTGGAAGACCAGCACGACCCTCGTTGACATCGCCATTCCCACCGACCGGTCGTTTCAATTCGCCATGCCCTCGGCGGATGTAACCCTGACAGCCCAGCCCAAAGACTGAGAATGGAACCCGACAGAGAATCCGATCAAAGCGATCCGGCGGCAGAAACACCTGAAGCCCCGCCACGGCAAAGGTCAAAGCTGAAAATCCTCCTGGCGATCATCACGGCCCTGGCCGGCCTCTGCATTATCGCCTATGTGTTTGAAAACATTCGAGGGAAATGGGCCTGGGTGGCTTTTCGCGAGGAACTGGAGGCCGGGGGGGAGAAGCTTGATTACCGCCAGTGGATCCCCGCCCCGATCCCTTCGGAAAAAAACTTCGCGCACACGCCGCTTTTGAAACCGCTGTTCGAAACTGAATACGATGAAGATTTTGGAACTTTAACACCCGCCCACCCCGAGCAACAT
>JAKUSY010000072.1 GCA_022451445.1 Planctomycetota bacterium | reverse complement strand
GCTGCATGCCCCGACCACGGGCCCCCACCTCGAGGACACCCGCAAGCTGCGCGATGTTCTCCACGGGCTCATCGACCGGGGGCACGGGGTGGTGATGATCGAGCACCAGGTCGATGTGCTGGCGCAGGCCGACCACCTCATCGACCTGGGACCGGAAGGCGGCGATGGAGGGGGACGCCTGGTCGCCAGTGGAGCTCCTGAAGATGTCGCCGCCTCCGGGGACTCCATCACGGCAGGCTGGGTCGGCGAGGCTCTCGATACAGCCCGTCAGCGAACCTCGAGGCCCCGCCGGAGGAGGAAGACATCGCGGCGGCCGCGGCGGCGCCGGAACGTGATCCGGGTCGTCGGCGCGCGCGAAAACAACCTCAAGAACATCAACGTGGAGATCCCCCGCAACGCCTTCGTCGTTGTCACGGGGCTCAGCGGTTCCGGGAAATCCTCCCTGCTCTACGACATTGTCTTCAGCGAGGGGCAGCGGCGTTACCTCGACTGCCTGTCGCCCTACGCGCGCCAGTTTGTAGAGGATCTGCACCGTCCCGACATCGATCATCTCGAGGGAATCCCCCCGGCGGTCGCGATCGAGCAGCGCACCACGGTCGGAGGCCGCAAATCGACGGTGGGAACCGTCACCGAGATCTACCACTTTCTGCGTCTGCTCTTCACGCGGGCCGGGGAGCAGCTATGTCCCGATTGTGATGTGGAGGCTGTCCCCAGGAGCTTTGAGGAGATCCTGGCGCGGGTCCGGAAGCTCGCCGTGGGCGGAGGCGCCCTGCTGGCGCCGGTGATCCGCGGCAAGAAGGGCTTCCACCACACCGTTCTTTCGAGGGCCCGGGGCGAGGGCATCCTGGAGGCGCGTATCGATGATGGTTGGATCGAGATTCCCGAGGAAGAGCTGCGCCTCGATCGCCACAAGGTTCATGATATCGACCTGGTGCTCCGGAGGTTCTCCGCCGGGAGCGGGAAGAAAACAGCGGCGGGCCTGTCCCGGGACCTGTCGCGGGCGCTCGAGCTTGGCGGGGGAGTGGTTCGTTTTGTCGATGACGGCGGCCAGGAGACCCTGCTCAGCAGGAACCGATCCTGTCCCGGCTGTGGCCGCGACTTCGATGAGCCCGAACCGAGGAATTTCAGCTTTCATTCCCGCCACGGGGCCTGCGGGGAGTGCTCGGGTTACGGATCGTTCTTCAGGCTCGATCCGCTGAAGCTGATCGAGAATTGGGACGCGCCGCTGGAGGCGAAGAAGAACGGCCCGCTCGCGTTCCTGGATGAATGGCCTTTCAGGCGAGGCCTCCGGCGGGCTCTTCTCGGTGCGCTCTCCGCCATCGCGGCGCTCCCCTCCGATGGGAGGAACCTCTCGGCCTGGGGAAAGCGGGCGCTTGGAATCCTGCTGGAGGGAAAGGGCAGGTCCGGCTTCCCGGGCCTGGTTCCCATGGTCAGCGAGCTGCTGGACTCTCTTGATGAGGAGGACAGGAAAAAGTATCTCAGCCTGAAGGGCTCCGAGCTGGTGTGCGGGGCCTGCGAGGGAACCAGGATAGCCCGGCGCTGGGGAGCCGTGCGGGTCGGGGGCAGGACCATCGGCGAGATGACCCGGCTCTCGGTGGAGGAGCTGGGCGTCGAGCTCAAGGGGCTGGAGGTGACGGAGAGGAATCGTCCGATTGTCGAGCCGATCCTTGTCGAGATCGGTTCACGCCTGGATTTTCTCCGGGAGGTGGGTCTCGATTACCTGGCGTTGAACCGGTCGGCGAATACCCTCTCCGGGGGCGAGGCGCAGCGCATCCGGCTCGCCTCGGCGCTGGGCTCCAATCTTCGCGGCGCCTGCTATATTCTCGACGAGCCGACCATCGGGCTCCATTCCCGGGATAACGAGAGGCTGCTGGAGACCCTTCGCAACCTGCGAGACAAGGGCAACAGCGTCTACGTGATCGAACACGACGACGCCACCATCGAGGCGGCCGACCACGTTATCGATATGGGGCCCGGGCCGGGGCGCCACGGCGGCGAGGTGGTCGCCCAGGGAACCCTGGAGGAAATCATCGGCGAGAAAGCATCGGAGACGGCGCGCTATTTCAGGGAGCGCGGCAGGAGAAGCTTCGAGCTCGCGGCCGATCCTCTTGAATCTTCGGGCTTCCTGGAGATTCGCGGGGCTACCCAGATCAATCTCAAGGACGTGGATGCGCGGATTCCCATGGGGGCGGTGACGGTGGTGACCGGTGTCTCGGGGGCGGGAAAATCCACCCTGGTACGGGACATCCTCGAGGAATCGGTGCGCCGGCAGTTTCGCGGCCTGCGTGAGCCGGTCGCGGGCGTCCGCGATGTGAGCGGAGTCGAGCTTCTCGATTCCCTGCGCGAGGTCGACCAGAGGCCCATCGGCAGGACACCGCGCTCCACCCCGGCCACCTATGTCGGCTTCTGGAGCAGGATCCGGCAGATCTTCGCTTCCACCCCGGCGGCCCGGGCGCGCGGATGGGAGGCCAGGCGTTTTTCCTTCAATGTCTCCGATGGCCGCTGCGATGCCTGCTCGGGCCAGGGACGCAAGCGCATGGAGATGAACTTTCTCCCGGACATGATCATAGATTGCGAGGTCTGCCTCGGCCGGCGCTTCAATCCCGAGACCCTGGAGATTGTCTACAACGGCAGGACCATCGCCGACGTCCTGGAGATGACGGTGGAGGAGGGTCTCGCCTTCTTTGACTCTTTCAGGGACCTGACACGTCCCCTCAGGGCTCTCGATTCGCTCGGCCTGGGCTATCTGACCCTGGGGCAGCCCAGCACCACCCTCTCAGGCGGCGAGGCCCAGCGGGTCAAGCTGGCCGTCGAGCTGTCGAAGACCTGCCGCGGCGCCGGCCTCTATCTCTTCGATGAGCCGACGACGGGTCTTCACATGTGCGACGTGGAGCGGCTTGTCGAGGTGCTCGGCGAGCTGGCCGCTGCCGGTCACGCGGTGGTGGTGATCGAACACAACCTGGAGGTCGTGGCCGGAGCGGACTGGATTGTCGATCTCGGTCCCGGGGGAGGGGATGCCGGCGGTGAGCTGCTCTACCAGGGGCCGGTGGCCGGCCTGGTGAAGGGGGCGCCCGGCTCTCCAACCGCCGCCTGCCTGGCGGCTTTCACGGGCAGGGCCCGGCAGCCCTGCGACCTCTCGGTTTGAATGTCCGGCCGGGTTTCCCGGGTCCGCGCCCGGCTTGACTTGCGGGGACGGGGACTTCTATACTTCAGGGTACTTGAGAGTGATTATCATGAAGAATACTCCCCGAAGGAATGCAGCCAGGATTGCGCCGAGACCTCCCGCCCGCGATGGATTCGCCTGCGGGCCGGCTGGCGTCATTTGGTGGATTCCCTAGTGATCAGGGAGAGACAATCTCACCCTCCCCACCTATCATGAGCCCGGTGGGGAGGTTTTTTTTTGTTCAAATGCCGCTGGAGAGGTCCGGTGCGATATTCGGAATTCAAGAGCTACGCTGAGCAGGGGACGCTGGTACCGGTCTACCGGGAACTGTCGGCTGACACCCTGACCCCGGTCAGCGCCTTTCTGCGGCTTCGCCGGGCCGGCGGCGCCTCCTTCCTCTTTGAAAGTGTCGAGGGGGGCGAGAGGATCGGGCGCTATTCCTTCCTGGGAGGAGATCCCTTCCTGACGCTTTCGGCTGCCGGGGAGACCATCTCGATCCGGAAGGCCGCGGGGGAGGAGGAGACCCTCTCAGGTGATTTCTTCGAGATTTTGCAGGACACGATTGATACCTACGTGACCGCGCCGGTGGCCGGCCTGCCGCCGCTGACCGGCGGGGCGGTGGGCTACCTGGGCTACGACACGATCCGCTACATCGAGGATATTCCCGACAGGCATGCACGGGAGACGGAGCTCCCCGATGCCCGGCTGCATTTCCACGATACGCTGGTCGCCTTTGACCACGCCAAGCACAGACTCTTTCTCATAGCCAACGCCCACGTCACCGCCGGGCAGTCGGAGGAGGAGCGGGAGGCCGCCTGGGAGGACACCCAGCGGCGGCTGGATGAGCTGGAAAGCTCCCTGAGCAGTCCCGTTCCCGGAGAGGATGTCTTCCACCCCCTTGACGCGCTCCCGGAGGGATCCATCACCGAGGGGATGGAGTCCAATTGCTCGAGAGAGTCTTTCGAGGAGGCGGTACACCGGGCGCGGGAGCATATCTTCGCCGGCGACATCTTCCAGGTGGTCCTGTCCCAGCGGTTCCAGAAACCGGTAGAGGTGGACGCGTGCGAGATCTACCGTTGCCTCCGGGCTCTGAATCCATCTCCCTACCTCTTCTATCTCGAGTGGGACGATACCGCCCTGCTGGGCTCCTCGCCGGAGATCATGGTGCGCTGCGAAGATGGCAGTGCGCTCGTGCGTCCTATCGCCGGAACCCGGCGGCGGGGACGGGACGAGGATGAGGACCTGGCCCTGGAGAGGGAGCTGCTCGCTGACGAGAAGGAGCTTGCCGAGCACAGGATGCTGGTCGACCTCGGCCGCAACGATGTCGGACGCATTGCCGAGTTCGGCAGCGTCCGGGTCTCCATGCTGGAGGAGGTCGAGCGCTACTCGCACGTCATGCACATCGTGAGCGAGGTGGAGGGAGAGCTCAGGGATGGGCTGCGGCCGGTGGACGCTTTTCGCGCCGGCTTTCCCGCGGGTACCGTGTCCGGGGCTCCCAAGATTCGCGCCATGGAGCTCATCGATGAGCTGGAGCCGACCCGGCGTGGCACCTATGCCGGCGCTGTGGGCTGGCTGGACTTCGCCGGGAATCTCGACACCTGCATCGCGATTCGAACCCTGCAGGTTCACAAGGGCGTCGCTACCGTGCAGGCGGGCGCCGGCATCGTCGCTGATTCTGTCGCCGAGAATGAATACTACGAGACCATCCACAAGGCCTCGGCTCTCTACGACGCCATCCGGCGCGCCGAGCTGCGCTCGGCCCGAGCCGGAAAAGATGGGGCCGGGGGGGCGTCATGATACTCGTCATCGACAACTACGATTCCTTTACCTACAACCTCGTGCAGTTCATCGGTGAGCTGGGGGCCGACCCGGTCGTCCACAGGAACGACAGGATCTCGCTGGAGGAGAGCGATGAGCTGGCCCCGGCGGGAATCATTATTTCTCCGGGTCCCGGGCATCCCGAGGAGGGAGGTATCTCGGTAGCTCTTATCCGAAGCCAGAGCGGCAAGGTGCCGATCCTGGGGGTCTGCCTGGGCCACCAGTCGATCGGTTTTGCCCTGGGGGGAAAGGTCGGGCGCACACATCCTCTCCACGGCAAGTCGAGCGCGGTTACCCACGATGGGAGCGAGCTCTATGCAGGGGTCTCCAGTCCCTTCGAGGCCGGGCGCTACCATTCGCTCGTGGTCGAGAAGGACGGGCTTCACGATACCCTGGTGGTTACGGCGGAGACCGCCGACGGGATCATCATGGGATTGCGTCATCGCGAGCACTCGACCTACGGGGTACAGTTTCATCCCGAGTCCATTCTTACCGGGGAGGGGAAGGTCATCCTTTCCAACTTTCTCGAGAGCTGCGGAGAGATTCAGCCATGAGCGACAACCCGGCCTCTTCCATAGCGCCTCTTCTTTCAATCGTCGCGGATGGAAATTCCCTGTCGCGCCAGGAGGCGCGCGATGCGATGTCGGCACTGCTTTCAGGGGAGGCGACTCCTGTGCAGATTGCCGCCTTCCTGCTGGCCCTGCGGGTCAGGGGAGAGACCGTCGAGGAGATCACCGGCCTCGTGGAAGGCATGCGCGAGGCATCCATCAGGATCGAGCCCGATCGTGATGGGATGGTCGATCTCTGCGGTACGGGCGGTGATGGGTCGGGTACCTTCAATATTTCTACTGCGGCCGCCCTGGTGGTTGCCGGTTGCGGGGTGCCTGTGGCCAAGCACGGCAATCGCTCGGCTTCGTCGCTCTGCGGCAGCGCCGACGTTCTCGAGGAGCTCGGGGTGCCCCTCGATCTCGAGCCGGACGAGGCTCGGCGCATGATCGAAGAGACCGGCTTCGCCTTCCTCTTTGCCCAGAAATACCATCCTGCCATGCGGCATGTGGGCCCGGTGCGCGGAGAGCTCAAGCTCAGGACGGTCTTCAACATTCTCGGTCCGATGACCAATCCGGCGGGAGTGAAGAGGCAGCTGATAGGCGTCTTCGATCCCGCGGTGCGCTCCACCATGTGCGAGGTTCTCGGGGCTCTTGGAAGTGAACGGGTCTGGGCGCTCCATGGCGAGGGTGGTCTCGACGAGCTGAGCATCGCCGGGGTCACACAGGTGACCGAGCTCGACGGAGGCCGGCAGAGAGAATTCGAGGTCGTGCCCGGGGATGCCGGTGTGGAGAGCTCTCCGCTCGAGAGTCTCAAGGGCGGTGACGCGGCGGTCAACGCGGGGATTATCAGGAAGCTCCTGGGAGGAGAGGCGGGTCCGCACCGCAACGCTGTCGTATTGAACGCGGCCGGTGCCCTGGTGGTACAGGGGCTCGCCGCCGATCTTTCCGAGGGTGGCGCCCGTGCCTGTGAAGCTATCGATTCGGGCGCGGCCGCCCGGGTGCTCGACAGCCTGGGGTCGCGGTCATGACGATCCTCGAGCGGATTCTCGAAACCAAGCGTGGCGAGCTGGAGGAGAGCAAGAGGGCCCGGCCGCGGGAAGAGGTCGTTTTCGCCGCTGCCCAGGCACCTCCCGCGCGGTCCCTCGAGGCCGCTGTGAGACGGGAAGGTCTGCGGATCGTGGCGGAGGTCAAGAAGGCCTCTCCCTCCAGGGGAATTATCAGGGAGGACTTCGATCCCCTCGCCATAGCCGGAGCCTGCGCAGGGGCCGGGGCGGCGGCGATCTCGGTGCTGACGGACTCCGAGTATTTCCAGGGGAGCCTCGAGTATCTCGCGTCGATCAGGGAGGTTGTGGACGTGCCCCTGCTGAGGAAGGATTTCATCATCGACACCTACCAGGTATTTGAGGCCCGTGCCGCGGGAGCGGACGCGATTCTCCTGATCCTGGCTGCTCTCAGTGACCGGGAGGCGGAGCCCCTGGCCTCGGCAGCGGCCGAGCTGGGCATGGATGTTCTCTGGGAGGTCCATGACCGGGAGGAGATGCGCAGGCTCGCGGCTTTCTCTCCGCGAGTCGTCGGTATCAACAACCGCGACCTGAAGACCTTCGATGTTTCCCTCGATACCACTCGGAGGCTGCTGCCCGAGGTGCCCGGGGCGGCTGCGGTTATCAGCGAGAGCGGGTTTTCCAGGAGAGATGAACTCGAGATGATGGTCGGCTGGGGGGTCGATGCTTTCCTGGTAGGGGAAGGTCTGATGCGAGCTGAAGATCCCGGGGCCGCTCTCAGCGGGTTGCTCGGGGTCCGGGATGAAGAGCCCAGGACATGATACCGGTGAAGATCTGCGGAATCCGGAGGCTCGAGGATGCCCTCCTCGCTCTCGATGAGGGAGCCTGGGCTCTCGGTTTCATTTTTCATCGGCCCTCGCCCCGCTTCATCGAGCCTGGTGAAGCCGCGGCGCTTCTCTCTGAGATCAGGGAGCGCTCCGCCTCCGGCTTCAGGGCCGTCGGGGTTTTTGTCGACTGGGCCGCCGATGACCTCGATGGGGTGGTTCGCGAGGTCGGGCTTGATGCGGTCCAGCTGCATGGAGATGAGAGCCCGGACTACGCGGCCGGCGTGAAGGCGGGGGAGATATGGAAAGCCTTCCGGGTAGGTCCGGATTTCGCTATCGACAGGCTCGTCGGTTATCCACCGGAGACCCGGATCCTTCTCGATGGATGGAGTCCGACGGAGGCCGGGGGTACGGGCCGGGCCTTCGACTGGTCGGTGGCGAGGGCGTGCCAGGAGAGCCGGCCGGTCATCCTCGCCGGGGGGATCGACGCGGGGAACGTCGCCGCGGCGATCTCCGAGGTCAAGCCGTTCGCCGTCGACGTTTCCAGCGGCGTGGAGTCAGCGCCCGGCGTGAAGGACGGAGAGCTGATCCGGAAGTTCTTCAGCGAGGTGAGGGCCTGTCCGGTCGATTGAGACGATGGCGGCAGGGGGCTGCGTTGGCAGGGAACCACGCAGTTGACGCAAAGGGGATCCGTTCAGAGGACACGGTGGGGACGCGCAGGGGGACTATTTGCCGGTGCGAGCGCGCTTGGCCCTCGCGATGCGCTTGCGAAGGGCTCTCTGCGCTTCCTTGGCGCGGCGACGCTTCTTCTCCGATGGCTTCTCGTAGAAAGATCTCTTCTTGATCTCCTTGAAGAGCCCATCCTTGGAGCAGATGCGCTTGAAGCGCTGCAGGAAGCGTTCGCCCGCTTCGCCGGGCCGTATGGTTACCTTGATCGCCAAACCGATGTCTCCGATTCGTCCTGAATGCCTGTAAGTCACGATATCGCAAGGCATTCGTGAAGGGCCAAAAATACAGGACAGCAGGAGCCATGACAATATCTTTTCATTGTTTTTAGATCTCCTGGAGGTGGCGATAAGCAGGTTTTTCGTTTTTTTCAGGCAGAGGGGGCTGATTATCCCTATAAAGAGATTCCCGGCCGAGGAGCCCGGGAAATACCGCGCAACGGGGGGTCGTAAACCTGTCCGTGTCGCATTGTGGTAAGTAAGTGGTGGTATGCAAAAGAGTGAAGAGAAACAAGGGGACAGTGGTCCGCAGGATAAGGGCCCTGACCTCCGCAGCGTGTTCTCGGTAGGGCTGCTGACCCTGTTGAGCCGGGTTCTCGGGCTGCTGCGAGAGGCTACCAGGGCCTATTTCCTGGGCACCGGCAAGTTCGCCGATGCTTTCCAGCTGGCCTTTCAGGTCCCCAATATGTTGCGCAGTCTTGTCGCCGAGGGGGCTGTTTCCAGCGCGGTTGTGCCGGTTCTTACGCGCTACGTGCGCGGATCAGACAAGGAGTCCCTGAAATCCGTGCGCGAGAATTATCTCCTTGCCTGGTTCGCACTGGTTGTCGTGATTACCCTGGCGGGTGTCCTGTTTTCAGGTTACCTGCTCACGGTCCTGCTGGATTTCAAGCAGGTGGCGGACCCTGAAAAAGTCGGCTTGACCGTTGAGCTGACGAAGATCCTCTTCTGGTACCTGCTTTTTATCGGGCTTGCCGCATCGTTGCAGGGAATCCTGCATGCCCACGCCCGTTTCACCGGAGCGGCCTTCTCGCCGATTCTTTTCAACGTGGCGTTCATTGCCACCGGCTGGATTGCTGCTCGAGGCCTGCCTGCAGAAGAAGCGGTCTACGTTTTCTCCGGGGCGGTGATTCTTGGCGGGGTGCTGCAATTTTTCCTGCTGGCTTCCCTCGTCTGGCGCATGGGCATCCGCCCCCGGCTTCAATGGCCGTTCGGCAATCCCGGCGTTCGCGAAATCGGCAAGCTCCTGCTTCCGGTGGTTTTCGGCGCCGGGATCTACCAGATCAACATGTTCATCTCGACCCTGCTGGCCTGGAGATTCGACGATGATGGATTCGTCGCAGCGCTCGGCTACTCGAGCCGGCTCATGGAGGTCGTGCTGGGGGTGTTCGTCTTCGCCTTGAGTACGGTCAGCCTGACTACCCTCTCCCGCCTCGCGGCGGACAGGGATGAGAGAGGTTTCGCGGAGACTCTCGGCGTGGTCCTCCGCCTGAGCTTGTTCATCACCGTGCCCAGCGCGGTGGGGTTGTTCCTGCTCAGGCAACCGGTCGTATCGATGTTGTTTGAAAGAGGTGAGTTTGATGACAGGTCGCTTCGTCTGACCACGGATGTATTCCAGTACCACATCATCGGCCTGTGTTTCGTAGGACTGGCCAGGGTGTTGGTTTCGGCGTTCTATGCCCTGAAAGACATAAAAACGCCCGTGCTGGCAGCCCTGGCCAATCTCCTGGTCTGTGTTCCCCTGGCCTGGGGGCTCTCCAGCGGTGTGATGGGGTATAAGGGGATCGCCCTGGCGGCTTCTGTTGCGGCTGTTGTCCAGGTCGTTCTTCTCATGGTATTGCTGGTTGGCAGGGTGAGGTTCTTCGATTTCAGGGCGCTGGCGCGCTCGGTTCAGAAGTGCATCTGCTGCTCGGCACTGATGGGCCTGGCTGTCTGGTTGGCAGCAGGGTGGATCGATTCGCTCCAGTCCGGCAAGCTCATGCTCGCTGTGCTGGTATTCGCGGTCATCCTGGCCGCCGCGGCGCTCTACTTTCTTCTCAGCCGGCTCCTGGGAATGGAGGAAGGCGCGATGTTGCTGAAGGGAATGCGGAGGAAGAGGTCCTGAGCGGCAGGAGACCCCGCGGGCTCCCTTGATACCTTCGCTGGAGCGTGCACAATCACTTTATGAGCTCTTCAGAGCGGCAAATTCCTGACCCCGAGGTGGAGTGTTCCCCCGGCGTGTG
>JAKUSY010000719.1 GCA_022451445.1 Planctomycetota bacterium | reverse complement strand
CTGGGGCTTCGAGATCGGCGAGGTCTCGGTCGACTGGCGGAAGGTCATCGCCCGCAGCAGGAAGGCGGCGAAAAAACTCTCCGGCGGCATCGGGTTCCTCATGAAGAAAAACGGGATCACGGTCCACAAGGGCGCCGCCCGCTACCTGTCCGCGAACCGGATCGAGGTCACAGATGCCGAGGGAGACGCCATCGAGCTCCAGACCACCCACAGTATCATCGCCACGGGAGCCCGCCCGGACAGCATACCGGGAGTCGAGATCGACAACGAGCGTGTCATCACCAGCCGGGAGGCCATGGTGCTTCCCGAGCGTCCCGAATCCCTGGCGATCATCGGAGCCGGGGCCATCGGGGTCGAGTTCGCCTATTTCTACGCCGCCTTCGGCTGCAAGGTGACCCTGATCGAATACCTGGGCGCGATCCTGCCCTCGAGCGATGAAGATGTCAGCGCCGCCCTCGATAAATCATTCAGGGCGCGGGGAATCGACATTCACACCGGCGCCCGCGTACTGGGGGTCGAGGTTGATGGGGACTCGGCAACCACGACCTTCGAAACAGAAGGCGGGACCGCCAGCGTGAAGACCGATGCGGTCCTGGTCGCCGTCGGCGTCAGGGGTAATACCGAGGGGCTCGGGCTCGAGGAAATCGGCGTAGAGCTCGACAGCGGCTTTGTCGAGGTCGATGGGCATTGTGAAACAGCGGCTCGTAGCGTCTACGCCATCGGCGATGTCAACGGCCCCCCCGCCCTGGCCCATGTAGCCTCGCATGAGGCAGCCCACGTGCTGAGACACATCACCAGGGAGAATATCGATCCGATCGATTACGACCTGGTTCCCTCCTGCGTCTATTGCCAGCCCCAGGTCGCCGCCATGGGGCTGAGCGAGTCCGAGGCCCGGGAGCGGGAAATCGAATTTGATTGCGGTAAGTTCCCCTTCACAGCCAGCGGCAAGGCAGTCGCCACCGGTGACACTGAGGGTTTCGTTAAAATTCTCTCGCGCAAGGACGATGGTGAAATCATCGGAGCTCACATCATCGGCACCGAGGCCACCGAGTTGATCGCCGAGCTGGTGCTGGGAAAATCCGCCGAACTTGCCGTGCAAGATATCCAGCTCGCGATCCATGCCCATCCGACCCTCTCGGAGGCAGTCATGGAGGCCGCCGCCGACGATACGGTGGAGGCGACGCATATCTGAGCGCCCGGGCCTGCCAGGCGGCATACCCGGCGAAACGTCTCTCAGCGCATCTTGAGCGTCTTGAGATCCTCGAGCGAGAAGCTCTTGAGGAAGCGGCTCGTTGGAGTCTCGGGAAGCGGCGCGGTCTCTTTACCTTCAGTCGAAGCAACCGTCTCTATCCGTTTGAGGAAACGGGCCGAGAGCTTACGGGTCGTTTCGTCCGAAGCCGAGGTCGCAAGTGTCCCGAAGACACCCCCGGCCGCTGCCGGGTTGCCATGCACGAAGTGCTCGTAGGCCAGGACCACCTGCAGATCCTCGTTTTCGGGATGGGCTGAAGCCTCCTCCTCGAGCGACTTGAGACGGGCCGGGAAATCCTCCGCCTTGCTGTAGAGCGCGGCGGGGCTCCACTGGTAGCGGGGGAACTCCTCCCAGTCGGCAAGAGCCTCCCGAAGGTACCTGGCGGCATAGCGGTATTCGGCATTCGCGAACAGCGACTCGCTTAACAGGATGCTGATAACACTATTGCCGGTATCTTCCAGCTGGGCGTTGTAGAAGGCCTCGGCGGAGTCATTGTAGCTGCCGCC
>JAKUSY010000718.1 GCA_022451445.1 Planctomycetota bacterium | reverse complement strand
GGGAGCTGGTCTTCGATCCGCTCGTTGAGGATGGAGCCTTCAGCGGGGAGTACGTGGCACGCGAGAAGGAGCTCCTGGCCACAAATATTCGCTCCCAGGTGGATGACAAGAACGAGTACTCGATCCTTCGCTGCACCGAGGAGATGTGTTCGGCCGAGCCCTACAGGCGCCACGAGCTGGGAAGCCTCGATGAGCTCGATGGGATCGAGTCCGCCGGTCTGCTGGATTTCTACAGCGACTGGTCATCGAGCGCTCCCCTCTCGCTCTACGTTTGCGGGGATGTCGACCCTGCCCGGGTCCGGGACAGGGTCGACGGGGTGTTTTCCTTCGAGCGTCCGGAGCAGAAGCCCCTGTCCGCTCTGCCCGCCGTGGTGGAGGCCGGCGAGGTGAGAGAGGTTCGGGAGCAATTTGAGGTCAACCAGGCCAGGCTGGTGCTGGGTTTTCGTCACGGCGTACGTCCCGGAGATGATGCCTATGAGGCCCTGGCTCTGCTGAACGCGGTTCTTGGTGGTTTCGCGCACTCCAAGCTGTTTCAGAACGTCCGTGAGAAGGCCAGCCTGGCCTACACGGCCCGGTCCTGGGTCGAGTCTACCAAGGGACTGCTCTACATGGCCTGCGGCATAGCTACGGAGAATTACGAGAAGGCCCTGGAGATCTCCCTGGCCCAGCTGGAAGCGATCGAGCGGGGTGAGATCAGCGAGGAAGAATTTGACGCCTCACTGAAGACGATCATCAACCAGAACCGCATGCTGGAGGACAATTACCCGGCGCTGGTAGGCAGCGATTTTGTCTGGCGGCTCCATGGCGGGGAGCTGGATCTCGATGGTCTGCGCGAGCGCCTTGCAAAGGTCGGCAGGGATGACATCTCCGCCGCCGCCGCTGCGCTGCGTCATGATACGACCTATTTTCTGCATTCCTGAGGATGGCGATGAGGCTGTCGCGCTGAATTGAACTGGACCCGATGAGATGACCCGGCTTGACATAGAGAAGCTGAGCAATCCGACCCTCAAGGAGGAGGTCTACAGGGCTACGTTGCCCTCCGGGCTCGGGATTTCATTCTGCCCCAAGCCGGGCTTCCAGAAGCGCTACGCCTGCTATTCGACGCGCTTCGGGTCGATCGACAACGAGTTCAGCGGCGCGGGAGGCGAGCTTCTGCGCGTACCCGACGGCATCGCTCATTTTCTCGAGCACACCCTCTTCGAAACCCCCGAGGGGAACGCCTCCGATCTCTTCGCTCGCAACGGCGCCTCGGCCAACGCCAGCACCTCCTTTACCCAGACGACCTATCTCTTCGCGGCCAGCGACCGGTTCTGGGACAGCCTCGGCCTGCTCATCGATTTTGTCGAGGAGCCCTGCTTCCAGGATGACAAGGTCGAGAAGGAGCGCGGCATCATCGAGCAGGAGATCAAGGGTTACGACGACAACCCGGGGTGGGTCAGCTACCGCGGCCTGCTTGGCAATCTCTTCAAAGAGCACCCCGTGCGCATCGATATCGCCGGTACGGTAGAGACGATCAAGCAGATCGATACCGCCACCCTGCAGAGCTGCTACGACCGTTTTTACCATCCGTCCAATATGCATCTCTTCGTGGTCGGGGACCTCGACCGGGAGGAGCTTTTCAATTTCATTGCCGGCAGGTCGCGCCAGGCCGGGGCGCTCGAGGGGACCCTGGAGAGAACCTACCCCGCGGAGCCAGTCGATGTTTCGAAAGTTGAGAGCGAGGTGGAGATGGATGTGGCAGCCGCAAAGTTCATC
>JAKUSY010000717.1 GCA_022451445.1 Planctomycetota bacterium | reverse complement strand
CCAGCCCGCCGAGAACTGCAAGACCTGCCACCCGCGGCATTACGAAGAGTGGCGAGGTTCCATGCACGCCTATGCCATCACCGATCCCGTCTTCCACGCGATGCACAGCCTCGCGCAGAAGGAAACAGGAGGCGAGCTCGGCGATTTCTGTATCAGCTGCCACGCCCCGGTCGGCACGGGCATCGGCGAGGTAACCGCCGCCACCAAAGATCCCGGGGGGCTCTCGAAAATATCATTGGCTGCTGTCTCATGCGAGGTCTGCCATCGAAGCGTTCGCCTGGAGGAAGGCCATCCCGCCAACGCGCGCTTTAAAATCCAGCCGGGCGCCCCGCTCGTCGGCGGCCTGCCGGATCCCCAGCAGACACCTGCCCACGCTTCCACAACGAACGACAGCCTGAAGAATCCCGACTTCTGCGGCAGCTGCCACAACGTGGTGAATCGCCGCGGCGTAAAGGTCGAAAAACCCCATGAGGAGTTTATCGCCAGCCCCTACCTCGTGCGCGACACCAGCTGTCTCAACTGCCATATGCAGACCTACACCGGCAGGGCCACCCCCGGCGGTCCCCTGCGCAACCGTCTCCATCGCCACGACTTCATCGGGGTCGATGTCGCCGTGACTCCATTCCCCCGGCTTGGCTACCAGCGCCGCGAGGTCGAGGAGTTCCTGCGCACCGCCGCCAGGCTGAGCGTCGATGCGCCGGGGAGGGCCGTGGCCGGAGGCATCCTGGAATTCACCGTGAACGTAAAAAACGTCGGCGCGGGACACAATTTGCCCACCGGGCCATCGACGGAGCCGGAGATGTGGCTCGAGGTCATCGCGACCGGCGAGGATGGGAAGATCCTGTTCGAATCAGGAACCCTCGACAAAGAGGGAGACCTCCGCGGCGGACACGGCGACGATCGCCGGGACGACCCCCAGCTCGCCCTCTTCACGGACCGCTTTGTCGATAAAGAAGGCGGGACCGTCTTCTTCATGTGGCAGGCACACGCCCTCGAGGAGCACACCATCCCTCCCCTCGAGACCCGCTCGGCGAACTATAAGATCGAGCTCCCCGAGCGACTGGACGGCCAGGACATCCGCCTCAGCGTCCGCCTGCGGTTCCGGGCCTTCCCGCCCCACCAGCTCAGGCGCCTGGGGATAGGTGCGTTAACGACGAGGTTCCCGGTATTCGACCTCGCTGAGTATGAGAACAACTCTCTTGCCATCGTAAAAAGCCTCGGGCGCAAGGGGGTTATCCGGGTACCTGAAGATGAAGTTCACATCGCCGCCGCCCTGGAGCGCGCCGGTAGTGGGACCGTGATCTCCGTAGCCCCGGGGATCTACACCATCGAAGAGCCGCTGGACTTTTCGGGCAGGGACATCATTCTCGAGTCCCGCGAAGGCCCGGTGGAGACGGTACTCACCGGGCCCGGAGCGCTACCGGAGAAAAAAGAAGCCGCCCTGGCGCTCTTTACCGGTGGAGAATCCGCCGCCGCGACCGTGCGCGGCTTCACCATCAGGAACGGCTCCGGCATGCTCCTCGATGGACAGCGCGTCGCGGGCGCCATCCTCTGCATCGACAGCAAGCCCACCATCCGCGGAAACATCTTCACCGGCAACGAAGCTGCCGGGGGCGCCGGCGGGGCCATCTGCCTCATGGGATCGGACGCGACCCTCATCGACAACCAGTTCAGTTCCAACCGCGCCCGCATCGGCGGGGCCATCCATATCTCGAAAGGATCCCGCCCCCTCAGCAGGGGCCGCTCCTTCACCGG
>JAKUSY010000716.1 GCA_022451445.1 Planctomycetota bacterium | reverse complement strand
GGATGTGATCTGCGAGAAGCCTACCCTCACCATCGAGCAGGGCCGCATTCTCAGCGACACGGTGAAGAAGCACAAGAAGGTCTTCCAGACCTCTACCGAGGACAGGAGCCTGCCCTGCGACCTGCAGATGGCGCAGGCCATCCGCAACGGCCTGATCGGCAAGATCCGCAAGGTGGATGTCCAGCTCCCCACCGGCAACCGGTTTCCTACCATGAAGGCTGTCGCGCCGCCGAAGGACCTTGACTGGGACATGTGGATCGGCCCGGCTCCAAAGATTGCCTACAGTCCTGATCGTCCCGAGCGCGAGCACTGGCGGAATTGTTTCGACCACTCCGGCGGCAAGCTGACCGACTGGGGAATGCACCAGCTCGACACCGTACAGTGGGCTCTTGACCGTGAATCGAGCGGTCCGAGCGAGGTGTACGGGGTCGGGACCATCAACGAGGGAAGCGTCTACAATACCTTCATGGACTACGACATCAACTACCGCTACGACGATGGAGTCCACCTGCAGGTGAAATCCGGCGGAACAGGAATGCGGTTCGAGGGCACCGATGGCTGGGTCAGCAACTCGCAGTTCAACCGTCCCATGGAGGCGAGCTCGAAGGAGCTGGTCAAGTGGCGGCCGGGCAAGGGCGATCTCAAGCTGCGTACCTGCGCCGGAGGTGAGCACCGCGACTTCCTCGACTGCGTCAAGTCCAGGGAGCTGCCGTACTTCCCGGCGGAGACGGGGCATCGCTGCGCCACCGTTCAGCATATCGGGAACATCTCGATGCTGCTGAAGAGAAAGCTCAAATGGGATCCAAAGAGCGAGGAGTTCCTCGGCGGCGGCAGCGCCAGGGAGGCGAATAATATGCGCTCGCGTTCTATGCGGGCCCCCTGGACCCTCGATGCCTGAGCCCCTGTGTAGGAGAAAAGTGAACAACATGTACCTGTTGAGAAAGCTTGTCCTGGTATTCGCCCTTGGAGTTCTGTTCGGGGGGTTCTGCCGCCCGCTGGCGGCGGAGACGCCGAACATCGTCTGGATTCTCGGCGAGGACATCTGTCCGGACCTGAGCTGCTACGGAACGAAGGGGGTCAAGACTCCCCATCTTGACCGCCTTGCAGCAGAGGGGGTGCGCTACACACGCGCGTTCACGACCTCTCCGGTCTGCTCCACCAGCCGCAGCGCGATGATGACCGGCATGTACCAGAACGCCATCGGCGCTCACCAGCATCGACCGGCGAACAAGAAGCCGCTGCCGTCCCAGGTCATTCCCTTTCCCCTCCTGCTCCAGAAGGCGGGCTATCATACCGGGCTCATGGCGAGCAGGAAGCTCGACCTCAATTTTACGCACAACTCGAAGGATCTTTTTCCCGGGGGGGACTGGAAGAACGCAGGGGACAAGCCCTTCATGGCCCAGGTGACCTTCGCCAATACGCATCGCACCTGGAAGCGTTATCCCTCCCTGCCGGTCGACCCGAAGAAGGTGGAGGTGCCGCCCTACTATCCCGACACGCAGCTGGTTCGTCGTGACATAGCGGATGGGCTCGGCGAGATGCAGAAGCTCGACCAGCTCGTTGGAGGCGTGCTCAAACGTCTCGATGATGAGGGTCTCGCCGACAAGACGCTGGTTATCTTCATCGGCGATCACGGCCGCTGCCAGGTGCGCGGCAAGCAATTCCTCTACGACTCCGGGGTCCGGGTGCCGCTGATCATTCGCTGGCCCGGGCACGTCAAGCCGGGGACAGTCAACGAAGACCTTGTCAGCTCCATCGACGTGACAGCCACGG
>JAKUSY010000715.1 GCA_022451445.1 Planctomycetota bacterium | reverse complement strand
CACCACCACGACGTCCGCCACCCGGGGCAGGGCCTTCATCAGGGCCTTGATCCCCGCTGAGTTGATCCCGTCATCGTTGGTCAGGAGAATGAGGGGGCGCTTCGATTTTTCAGATTCGGTGTTTTCAGCCACCCCGAGAGATGGGCAGAGCCCCAGGAGCAGGGCGAGGCACGGCAGCGATAATTGAGCTCTCATAGATCGAACCTTTTTGTCTTACAGCTTGTTTCAGAAAAACTTTGAACTCCGAACCACTGAGCGTCCATGAAAAGAGGGAAGTTGCAATAGCCGGAATGTTTTTTGGTTTCGAATTATCCTGCAGTATCGTGAGGGGGCGGCTATTTTGCCCGCGGCGTCATCAAGCCTGCCACAGGGTCGCAGGCTCCTGGAAAAGTCCAACTGCCAAGGAGGGATCCGATGAAGACCTTCAGCCGGCTGCTAACAACTCTCTGGCTCGTTTTTCTTTCAGCGCCCACAGCGCTTCAGGCCCAGGTGGTGGATGAATTCGATGAAGATCCGCTGACCAACCCGGACTGGGAATACTACGAGCCCGCCGCCGGCCCTCTCCCTTCCACCGATGACGGATTCTGGCGCATGACACTGCCCACCGGGGTCGCCCTCGACCATTGGGTCCACGTGGACAATTCGCCACAGCTCCGACGGTCCGACTTCCCCGAGGACTTTATCATTTCTACCCGGCTTAACTTCATAGGCTCCGGAGATCCCGAGAACCCTGGCTGGCCGCCTCCCGACGAACCCTACCAGGCGGGGCTGATGGTCTATTTCGGTGATCGGGATGTTTTCTATTGGGGCCCCTACCGCGGAACGAGACTGGTTCTCGAACGCAGCGGAAACAACGGCATGTGCTCCTTCGACCCCGGGCTCCAGGAGCTGTCCCTCATGATTACAAAGTCCGGCGCCGACTACACCTTCGCCTGGAGAGCGAGCGACGATGGGCCATGGGAGCGGGTCTGCTCAGCGACGGCCCTGGAAGCCCCGGTTTCCGTCGGGCTGATCTTCAAGACCTGGGGCAACCTGAGCACCGAGGAGACCTTTGATATTGATTACTTCGCGATCGAGGAGGTCCCGGAGGCGGCGCCGGAAATAGATCTTCTCTGCGAGATCGAAAGTCCCGACACCGCCTGGATCGGCATGCCCTATATTCGCGACGTCGCCGCCTCAGGACAACCCCGCCCGGAGGTCAGCCTCCTCTCCGGCCCCGATGGCCTCGCCTACGATCCCATCCTCCAGATTATCGAGGGCTGGACACCGGACAGTTTCGACCCGGTGAATATCGAGCTGCAGGCCAGCAGCGAAGGAGGCGACAGCGTCCTGAGCCTCGATGTGAACGTCGAGGCTCCCTCGGCGCTGAGGGACGATGATTTCTTTGACGATCCGATGGAGACCGACTTCTGGGAGTTCCATGAGCCCCAGGCCGGTATCGCCTATTCCATTGTCGAGGATGACGACGGCAACAGCTGGTGGAGGATGGAGGTGCCCCGCGCCGGGGACTTCGGGCAGAACTTTGACGCCTGGCGGGGCGTCGACCGCGCGCCACAGCTCCGGCTTCCCAGCGCCCCCGAGGAGGACTTCCTGATCGAGACCAGGGTGAGGATCGTCCCCAACCCCCCCCCCCCCGCCACCCCCGCCCCCGCAAGACGCCGGCTCTCGCCGCGATCTGCGGCTTGCGCAAAGCGAGTTCCGGAAGCATCCACCTGATGTCCAGGGAGGTTACCAGTCTGCCCCCGGCTGAGCGGGGAATCGGTTTCGTTCCCCAGGAT
>JAKUSY010000714.1 GCA_022451445.1 Planctomycetota bacterium | reverse complement strand
TCACCGGCCTGCACCTGCTCAAATACCTTCTGGAGACTCTCGAAGGATGTCGTTACTCCGATCGAGACAGCCCTGTAAAGACATTGGAATGATTCGTTGCCCTTTACCGGCAGACGATCCGATTCGTATGGCTCAGGGGTCAGAATCTCGCTGACCCCCGCCTTCACGAGCACCTGCAGGGCCCTCTCGACAATCGAGAGATCCGAGTAATGCTCCTGGTACTCGGCGACCCCATCATCCTGGTCGACGTTGAAATCCCTGGCGGTCAAGGTAGCCGGCATCCGGATCCCCGCCCGGCTGGCCTCCTGGCGGACAGCCTCCCAGGTGTCGACTATCTCCTTGTCGAACCTGATCTGGAGCTGGCTGCTCTCACCTTCGAGCGGCTCGGCCCCCGCGAGGCAGAGCTTCTTCTTCAGCTCGAGCTCATGCTCCTGGAAAGCCTTGACCTTGAGCTTCTCCTCGATCCAGCCGTTCTTCAGCCCCTTGTGCAGGAGAACGACAGCCTGGTGCTTTTTCTGGCTCTCCTTGCGGATGCTCTCCGCCCCACCAACGTAGGATTCGATAAAATAGTTGTTGACGACAAAAAATACGAGCAGACCGCCTCCAGCCAGGAGGAGGAATTCCTTGTTTTCCAGCCAGAATCCTTTGAACATTTTTTTTCTCGCTATCGCTCCAGCCGTTGGCGGGCCATCAGATGGTCACGTACTGAGGTTCGATGATCATTTCAAAGCTGTACCAGGCCGCAGTATCCGCTCTCGGCTGCTTGCCGAAGCGCACATTCCGAATACGCTCCTGTTTTTTCAATTCACTCTGAAGCTCGAGGACCCAATCGTGGCCCTTGCGTTTTTCATTGTTCGCGCGTCCCCGGATAATGAGCAGGTAGCTGTTATCGATACTGCCGTCCTCGGCATCCTCGACGGGGGTCACCTCGAGATCCACCAGCTCCAGCTGGATTTCGGAGCGCAGGTTCTGAGCGAGAAAATCGAGGACGAAGGCCTGGAAGGTCGTCGACTCAGCTTCACGCAGCAGCCGGTTGATCCGGGCCCGGACCCGGGTGCTCTCCTCCACCCACCCGGCCTTCTCCGCGGCGCGGGCCTGCAATTGCCTGTACTGGGAATCAAGACCGGAAAGCGCCTTGCTGGCATTCGTTCCCCGGATGTAGCCATCCGCGAATTTTCCGCAGAGCAGGAGGACTAGCAGGATGGCCGCCACCGCCAGGAAGCGTGTGCGGTCGCGGAAGGTCTGCCTGTCGCTGTATTTCTGGGGCAGGATATTCAGAAGGACGTCACGGTCACCGGAGCGGGTCTTCTGGAGACCCACCGCGCTCAATCCGAGCGCCGTGGTATAGCTGCCATCCGATGCGTCTTCACCGGTTGAGCCGGCGGGATCGAAGACCTCGAACGGAATCTTGCCCAGCCCCGTGCTTAGATAGCGGGGCAGTCCCTTCAGGCGCATTCCGCCTCCGGCGAACCACAGCCTGGTAAGCCCGGGCAGCTTGATCCCTGCCTGGCTGCCCCCCACACGCACCGAGGATTCGAGCTTCCCCATCAGCTGTCCCGCGGCGGTGCGAAGCGGGCGAACCGTACGGTCATCGACTCCCTGGATGGACTCACTCACGCCGCCACGCTGTTTCTTCACGGCCTCGGCCTGCCCCAGCTCTGCCCCGAGATCCTGGGCGAGCGCCTCGGTGAACTGGTCACCGCCAAAGGTCGTACTCCTGGCGAAGATGAGACGGTTGTTGAGTACCAGGGCCACATCGAGATTGCCGCGACCGAGGT
>JAKUSY010000713.1 GCA_022451445.1 Planctomycetota bacterium | reverse complement strand
AGAAGGGAAAGACGCGGCGTGAGAGGCTCGAGCAGCATCGCTACAAGGAAGGCTTTGTCCATTGCCATGAGAAAATCGATCCCTGGGGCCTGCCTTTTGAAGAGTTTGACGCCGCCGGATTGCGCAAGAAAAAAAAGGTCGATGCCGGCTCAACCCTTCCGGACAGTACAGAGGTGGCCGATTCCAACGCGCTGAAGAAATACCTTTCCACCGAGCGCATCGACCAGGTCGCTTTCAGTTTTCTCAAGCACCTCGCCGGCTATGCCATCGGACGAGGCCTCACCTTCAATGCGCTCGAGTACCTGAAAAATGAGGGCAAGAAGGCGCTTGGACCCGGGGGATACCGTATGAAGGACTGTGTTCTGTTCGTGGTTCAGAGCCCCATGTTCATGGAAAAATGAGGGTTTCTCGCCCAAACGGGGCCGTTTTTTCTCCTGCCAATTCCGATAGATAGACTGCGGGCGCCGGAGAGTTTACTATGAGTTCGTGCAGAACCAGCTCAAACTCGATCGCCGCTCTGTATTGAAGGGACTCGCCGGGGTCATCCTGCCCCTGCCTCTTCTTGAAGCGATGGGTGAAGAGGTTGCGGCAAAGCCTCCCCGGCGTTTTTGCGCTATCTACAGCGCCAACGGGATGTCGCTTCCCGAGGAAAAGCACGGGATCGCTGAATGGAACTGGTTTCCCCGGCAGAACAAGGACGGGAAGTTTGTCTTTGGAAAGTCCAACGAGCCGCTGAACCCTTACCGGGAGCAGGTTAGTTTTCTCGGCGGGCTCGCCCATGCCAACGGGCCGAGGAATGATCCTCATGTCTGTTCGGACATGTGGCTGACGGGCGCTCCGCTTCACGATCCCAGGCCGGGCCAGTACAATACGGTGGGCCTCGACCAGGTGGTGGCTCGACATACGCGCAGCCTCTGTCGCCGCCCCTCGCTTGTCTTCTCCATCGATGCGGGCAGCGGTTATATGTCCCGCACATCCACCATATCCTACGACCGGGAGGGCAAGCCCATCCCGGCAGAGAACAATCCGCGCCGCATCTTCGAGAACGTCTTCAAGGGAAACCGGGGCTCCCTCGATGCCCAGCGTGCGCAGTTGCAGCGGCACAGGAAGCTGGTGGACGCCGTCTCCGAGAATGCCAGGGCGCTCGACAAGCGGCTGGGCCGCGCCGACAGCCGCAAGATGGAGCAGTACCTGACGTCCCTGAACGAATTCGAGATGCGCCTGGAGGCCGCGGAGAAATGGATCGATGTCCCGCTCAAGAAACAGGACTACTCGCACCTCGATCTCGATGCATCTCCCGAGATGGATCCGAAGTCTTACTACCGGACGATCTTCGATCTCATCGCGCTGGCCTTCGATGCCGATATTACCCGGAGTATCACCTTCATGATGAGCCGGGAGGACGGCATGGGCATCAGCGACACTTTCCCGCGCAAGCTCGGCATGCGGCACACCCATCACAACCTCTCCCATAAGAATGACAAGGACGGGCTGCTCGCGTGGGCGAAGTACGATCGCTTCCTGATCGAACAGGTGGCCTATTTTCTGGGCCGAATGAATGGGTTCAAGGACAACAACGGCAGTGTGCTGGATAACACCATTGTTCTTTTCGGCAGCGGCGCCAGCACCACCCACAAAAACGTCAACCTGCCCACCCTCGTGGCGGGTGGGGCCAATATGGGGCTGAAGCACAGGCCGTACTGGAAGAGTGGCGGCACGCGCATGCCCGACGTGTTCCTGAGCATCCTGCACTCCCTGGGGATCGCTGAAGAGTCCTTCGGCGACAGCAGGGGGC
>JAKUSY010000712.1 GCA_022451445.1 Planctomycetota bacterium | reverse complement strand
TCAACGCTGTGGCAACACTCGGGCACAAGCGTAGGAGATCGCGCCGGCTCAGGCCGCGAGGCCTCACGATCGGTTTTGTCTGCCCGCCACGCGACCTCTTTCGAGCTGCCCTCACGGCGCCTACTACTCCCAGCCCTGCTCCTGGTATCGAACCAGGATCTGGTTGTTCAGATGGTTGACCTCGACAGGGACCTCCTCCATGTCTATGGGAAACTCGAAGAGAGAGGGCATGATCAACCGGTTGAGGAAGCGAAGGTCCTCCGGAAGGCGGTCGGGCATCTGAAAGGGTTTGTGTGACGCGATGACGTAGCCCCATTCACCGAAGGAAGGGATCGCGACGTGATACGGCGCTGCTTCGAGACCGACCGCGCGCACTGTCTCGACGATGCACCAGAAGGCACGCCGGGCCATGAGTGGCGACGAGCTCTGGATCGCGGCGACGCCGTCTGGGGCCAGGTGAGCGGCGAGGCGTAGATAGAACGTGGCCGTGTAGAGCTTGCCCAGGGAGTAGTTCGAGGGATCGGGAAAATCGACGACAATGAAGTCGTACAGGCTCGTGTTGTCCTCGAGCCAGACGAACGCGTCGGCGTTGACGACCTGCACCCGGGGCGACCGCAGTGCGTAGTTGTTGAGGGCCGCGAACGCATCGTGATACGTGAAGATCTCCGTCATCGTCGGATCGAGGTCAACCAGCGTGACGCGCTGGACCCTCTGGTCCTTGAGAATCTCTCGAACCGCCATGCCGTCCCCGCCGCCGAGAACGAGAACCTGCCGTGGCGCCCCCACCGCCGCCAGCCCAGGATGGCCCAGCGCCTCGTGGTACCGGTACTCGTCGAGGGAGGAAAACTGGAACTGGCCGTTCAGGAATAGCCGCATCTCTCCTTGGGCGTTGGTCGCGACGATGCGCTGATATCGAGAGGCACGACTGAAGATCACCGGGTCCTGATACAAGCGCTGCTCGGTGAACTCCGACAAGACATCGGAGAAAGCCACGCCCACCAGGAGCAGCACGAGGGCGGCGTAGGCCTGGAGGGTGAGCATGGGTCGTCGATGCTCCTCACGAAACAGGTGGCATGTCCAGATCGCCACGAGGACGTTCAGGAAGCCAAAGATAAATGACGACCGCATCAACCCAACCTGGGGGACGAGCCACAGGGGAAACAACAGCGACGCAGCCAGAGCACCCAGGTAGTCGAGCGACAGGACCTTCGAGACCAGGTCGCTGAACGGGAACTGGTCCTTGAGAATGCGCAAGAGGAACGGGATCTCCAGCCCTACCAGGATCCCGGTGACTGTGACCCACGAGTAGAGCACTACCCGGAACGCATCGAGCTCGGAAAAAGCCAGGAAGAGGACCAAGGACGATATCCCACCGATGAGGCCAACCAGGATCTCGATCTGGATGAAGCATGCGATCAGATCTTTTCGGACGTAGCGAGCCAGGTAGGAGCCTAACCCCATCGAGAAAAGGTAGACGCCGATGATGGTGGAAAACTGGGTGACGCTGTCGCCGAGCATGTAGCTGGCGATGGTTCCGGCCAGCAGCTCGTAGATCAGTCCACAGGTGCCAATGGCGAAGACCGAGAAGAGGAGGGCCTGGGTCTTGCCTCGACGGTCGTCCTTCGAAGCGGGCTTCTGCTGATCCATGGATAGTGGAGATTGTCGCTTACCGGTTGTTTTGATGCCAGCCTCGCGTTTCCTATACGATGACGTTCGTATAAAAAATACCATGGCGGATCGTTCGAGAGACACTGTAATCCACAGCGCTTCGACCCTTCGTTTCCTTTTGGTAGACGGACGAGTGC
>JAKUSY010000711.1 GCA_022451445.1 Planctomycetota bacterium | reverse complement strand
GGCCAGGAAGCCCTTCAGCGCACCGGTGCGGTCGCCGATCTTGTCGCTCTTGACGCCCATAACCCGCGCCATGGAGAGCCAGAGGTTGGCAATCGGGGTGCCCTTTTCGTGCCTGTCGTGGCGGTTGGTCTTCAAGAGGCCGCCGCCGCTGCCGGCGATGAGGGTGGGCAGGTCGGTACAGGTGTGCAGCATGCCGCTTGAGAGCCCGGAGCCGAGGGTGAACATCATGCTGTCGAGCAGCGTACCATCCCCTTCGCGGATGGAGTCCATCTTGTCGACCAGCCGCGCGTATTGCTCGAGGTGGAAGCGGTCGAGCTTCTCCAGGTCGCGCAGAACGTTCTGGTTTTTCTGGTTGTGAGTCCAGCCGTGATGGCGAATGGGCTTGGTAAACACATCCTCGAACATCAGCGGCGTGTCCCAGCGCTCAGGGGAAACCATCAGGGTAGCCACGCGCGTAAGGTCGGTCTGGAGCGCGAGGATCATCAGGTCCCCCATCACCTGGATGTACTCATCGCGGCGCATGGTGGTCCAGAGCTTCTCGGGCTCCTCCAGATCGAGGTCCCTGATGTCCACCTGGCGCCTGGTGATGCGCTCGATCTGCTGTTCCACGGTTCGCACCGATTCCATATACTCATCGAGCTTGTGATGGTCAAGGCGGCCGAGCTTGCCCTCCAGGTCCTTCGCATCGGCGAGCACCAGGTCGAGCACGCTGGCGTTGGCCTTGTGCTCCTTGACGGCGAAGAGCCGGTTGAACACCAGGCGCGGATCCTTGATGGAACGCGCCACGTGGCCGTGGCCGTACCAGGAGATGTTGTCGAAATACACCGACTCCCTATTGTCGGTGAAGCTGTTGCAGGACAACTCCAGGGAACGGAAGGCCGTGGATTCGCCCGCCACGTCAGCCATGAGCTGGTCGATGGTGCGCTTGAGGGGATAGCCGGCCGGTGAGAGCTCATCCGGGGCGGCACTGCTGAGCCAGCAGGTCCCAGCCTGGGCATGGCCATCGGTACCCGCCACCTTGATCCGGTCAAGGTTGGTGAAGAGCGAGATCTTCTTTCGAACCTTCTCGATCGGCTTCAGGGTCGGGCTCAGGGCGAAGTTATGTCCCGTCTCCTTCGGATGCCAGGCCTGCTGCGCGACCCCGTTGGGAATATAGAAGAACGCCGCCCGTCTCGGCGCCGCGGGCGCGGCGCCGCGGGCCTGCATCGCATCGAGGAAGGGAAGGGCCATCGCTGCGCCACAACCCCTCAGGAAGGTACGCCTTGGGATCGGAGTCTGCTTCAAGATGTTCATTTGCGTTCTTCCTGGCCGGTCTTGTGTCGGAAAGGCACGCTCCTGGCGATCTCCACAACCACGGTCGAGAACCGCCCATGGTCGTTGAGCACCCGGCTCGAGATGCGATCGATCGCCGGCTTGTCGGTGACCTTCAACTCGCGCCCCAGGGCATAGGATAGCATGTGCTCGCTGAAAGCTCTCATGAACTTCTCCGGCCGCTCCAGCAGGGCATCCTTGAATTCGATGATGTCCTTGAACTCCCTGTCGCCAAACAACCTGCCACTGGCATCGACCGGCAGGCCGCCGCGGTATTTATCGCGCCAGCGCCCGATGGGGTCATAGCTCTCCAGGACAAACCCCAGGGGATCGATCCTGGCGTGGCAGCTCGCACAGCTCTCGTCGGTGGCGTGCTGCTTCAGACGCTGGCGAATCGTAAGGCCCTTTGCCGCGATCTCCGCATCATCAGCCTCGATCTCCGGCACCACATCCGGCGGCGGCGGAGGAGGATCATTGAAGATCACCGTCGCCACCCA
>JAKUSY010000710.1 GCA_022451445.1 Planctomycetota bacterium | reverse complement strand
CGTTGCCATGAGAGCGGTCGACATCGCCGTGGCAGGCGTAGCAGTCGATCTAGATGTCCATGAAACGCAGCGAGGAGGAGTCGAAGCCTGTTGAGTGGCAGCCGCCGCAGTCCCTCGAGAACTTCCTGGAATCCCAGTGCCGGTTCCCTGTTTCAACAAGCATCCCTTTGTCCGTGGCCCCATTCGGTGTCCAGGCCGTCGATAGCAGGTCGAGGCGGCCATATTCTCCTTTTTTCAGGAAGCGGGTCAGGCGCTTGCCGCCGAGCAGGAAATCAACATTCCCGGGGTTTTTTTTCGTGCTGGAGGCGAGGGCCAGCAGGGCCGGATCGCCGGCAGCAGCCTCCCGGACGGTCGAGCGGTGGGCGTTGCCCTGCCAGGAGACACCTACCTTCTCACGGTGGCAGAACAGGCTCTCATCGCCGCTCATGTACTCGGGGATGGAGGCGACAGGCTCTCCCCCGGCCGGAGGCGGCTTGGCTTCCTTTGACCTGCAGCCGCTCGGCGCGGCAAGAACGGCGAGCGCCAGGAGCGCCGCCCGAAGCTCAGACATCCGCGCGGACCCACCCGTAGGCGGCGTTCTCGCTTCCTCCGCCCCCATCGAGGTAGGCGGTCTTGATCTTCTCGAGCGCGTCGCGCTTGATGCCCTTGCGCTTGTTCTTGACGTCGACGCCGTAGATCTTCGCGGCGTTGAGCCCGAAGATCTTCGCCTTGTCTTCCCTGGTGATCTTCTTGTAGCCGAACTTCTCGCACATCTCATCGGAGATCTGGAAGCGCTTGAAGGCGTCGATGACCCATTGCGGCGAACCCCACCAGAGGCAGTCGGTTCCCCAGATCACGTGGTCGGCGCCGTAGTGCTTGATGTTGCGGCCCATCAGATGCATGCACATCTCGGGGTGGACGATCGCCAGGGTGCCGAAGGCGGAGCCGATCTCGCAGTAGACGTTGTCGAGCTTCGGGTTGCGCTTCTTGATGTCCATGAGGTCGGAGTGCCACGAGAAGTCGCCGGTCTTCGGGTCGAACCACTTGTCGGACTTGAACTGCGGTTCCCAGGGGCCGTGCTTGATCGCCGAGTGGTAGGCGATGAAGGTCAGGTCCGGGTGATCCCTGGCCGCCTTCTCGAGGTCGCCGGGGTGGGCGAAGTGCCCGAGCCTCCGCGACTGCGAGGCGTAGCCCTTGTGGATGCTGTAGACCTTCATGCCCAGCTTGCTGGATTTTTCGTAGAAGGGGTAGGTGAGCTTCTCGTCATCGAGGCGGAAGCCGTTGCCGGAGCGGCCCGGGTCGGTGTGGCAGTACCATTTCCAGGAGTCGATGCCGTAGGTCTTCAGCTCGCGCTCCATCTGCTCGAAGAGGGCGTTCTGATCGGGCTTGTTGGTCTTGCGATCCCAGTAGTGGTTTGGAGCGCAATTGCCCTGGCACAGGGAGCGCTCTGAGGCGGCCATCTTGTTGATGTCGCCTTTGCGCTCGGACATCAGCCAGCTCGGCAGCAGGCCGCCGCCGCGCGCCCTGCGAACGAGCTTCTTGCCGTCCTTGCCGCGGTCGTATTCCTTGCCGGGAACGCCTGAGATCACGCACATCGCGGTCTCGGAGTCGAAGAAGATCTCCTTGACGAAGTTGGCGAAGCTGTAGGAGTCCTTGTCGTTCTTCAGGTCGAAGCCCATATTGCGCATGAAAGCGGAGCCGCGGGCGCCGAAGGGCTTGCCGTCGGTGAAGTGGGTCTGCACGTCCATGATGAAGTACTCGCCCTTGGGGAGCTTCTCATCGCTGGCGGCCTTCTCGACCGTTTCGTCTTCATCGACGAGCCAGTTGTT
>JAKUSY010000071.1 GCA_022451445.1 Planctomycetota bacterium | reverse complement strand
CATGCGCGACGCGATTCTCTACTGCAGCGGAGAGCTGGACCTCACCGCCGGTGGCCCGGCAATCGCGGCGAAGGGGAACGGCCCCATCGCCAAGAAGATCGAATACACCTACGACTTCAAATCGACCCGCCGCAGCATCTACGTCCCGGTCTTCCGAAACACCCTGCTGGATATTTTCGAGGTCTTTGATTTCGCGGACCCCAATATCAGCTCGGGAAAGCGGGCCACCACCACCCGCCCAACGCAGGCGCTCTTCCTCCTCAACAGCCCCTTCATGATCGACAGGTCGGTCAAATCGGCAGAATTGCTGCTCTCCCTGGAGGGACTTGATGATGCCCGCCGTATTGAGCAGGCCTACCTGCGGATCCTCTCCCGACCGCCCGACAAAAAAGAAATATCGCTGGCGGTCGATTACCTCAAGTCGCATCCTTACAGGCAGCGAAAAAAAGAACCTGGAATCGCCGCCGGAAGGCTGGAGGCCTGGGCGAGCCTGTGCCAGGCCCTGCTGTCCTGCAATGATTTCAGGTACCTGAAATGAGCTTCAACCAATGATCTGGAACCACGACAAGGCAACGACACGCCGCCAGCTGCTCGGCCAGGCGGCCTGCGGGTTCGGTTCGCTGGCGCTCACCGGTCTCCTCTCAGAAACGGCGCAGGCCGACTCCTCGCCTCTGGCGGCAAAGAAGCCCCACTTCGAGCCGAAGGCAAAGCGTGTCATCTTCATCTTCATGCAGGGCGGGCCGAGCCATGTTGACACCTTCAACTACAAGCCGCGCCTTGATAAGGACAACGGGAAGAAGATCAAATTTCGCGTCGCGCGCAGCCGCAAGGTGACAGCGGAGCGGGTGATGAAATCTCCCTGGAGCTTCAAGCCTTACGGTAAATGCGGACACCTCGTGTCGGAGCTCTTTCCGAATATCGCCGGGCATGTAGACGACCTCTGCTTCATACAGAGCATGCACACCAACGGGGTAGCCCACGGCCCATCGACACTCTTCCTGCACACCGGCGCCACCAACCTGGTACGCCCAGCGATCGGCTCCTGGATCAGCTACGGCCTCGGCACCGAGAACGACAACCTGCCGGCCTTCATGACGATCAACCCCTCGCAGGGCAATGGCGGGCCGCGCAATTACGCAAGCGCCTTCCTGCCCCCGATTCACCAGGGAATCTCGATCGGCAAAGCCGGCCAGCCCGTGACCAAGTCATCCATCCGCCATATCAATAACGACCGCTACCCGGCGGGGCTTCGCAAACGGCAGTTTGATCTCCTCCAGGCCCTCAACCGCCAGCAGGTTGCCGGCGGGCAGCCTGACGAGACCATGGAAGCGGCCATAGAATCTTTCGAGCTGGCCTACAGGATGCAGACGGCCGCTCCGGACCTGGCGGACATTTCCGCGGAGAAGCCCGATACTCTCGCAAGCTACGGGATCGGTAAAAAAGAGACGGATGAATTCGGCCGCCAGTGCCTGCTGGCCCGCCGGATGGCGGAAAGAGGCGTGCGCTACATCCAGGTAAACTACTCCGACAACGGCGACAACCCGGCCTGGGACCAGCACTCCAACCTCAAGCTGCACGCCAAGCACGCCAAGGCCTCCGACAAGCCGGTGGCGGGCCTGCTCGCCGACCTGAAAAATCGCGGGCTCCTCGAGGATACCCTCGTATGGTGGGGTGGAGAGTTCGGGCGCAACCCCTTTGCCCAGAACAACGGAACCGGCCGTGATCACAACCCTGACGGCTTCACTGTCTTTCTCGCCGGGGGCGGCGTCAAGAAGGGCCTCAGCTATGGCCAGACTGATGAATTCGGCCACACCGCGGTCGAAAACAAGGTGCACATGCACGACCTGCACGCCACCATCCTCCACCTGCTGGGAATGGACCATGAGAAGCTGACCTACCGCTACGCCGGCCGCGACTTCCGGCCGACCGATGTCTACGGAGAGGTCGTCAAGGGAATCATCGCCTGAGGGAGCAGCCCGGCTCCAGCTGCTTGACTACAGCCTGCCCATCGGCGCAAATAGGCACTGCCGCAGGGTCTGCTGCAAGCTCTGGTGAACTACTGTCATTATCAGCGAGAAGTAAAGATGCCTCGTCTACACTTGACTGTCCTGGCCGTTTTCCTGTTCAGCAATCCAGTGCCGGCCTCCCCGGGAACTCCCGGATCGGAAGAAGGCTCGAGCCGCCCGAACATCATCCTCGCTATGGCGGATGACCAGGGCTGGGGCGACATGGCCTACAACGGGCACCCCTTCCTCAAGACCCCGGTCTTCGACGAGATGGCCCGCACGGCGCTTCGCTTTGACCGTTTCTACGCCGCCGCCCCGGTCTGCTCGCCCACCCGCGGCAGCGTTCTCACCGGGCGGCACCCCGTACGCTTCGGTTGCTTCGCCTGGGGAAGGACGCTGAGGCCGCAGGAGGTTACCGTCGCCGAGGCCCTCAGGGACGCCGGGTACACCACCGGCCACTTCGGTAAATGGCATCTCGGCTCCCTGCGCGCCGACAGCCCCGTCTGTCCCGGCAAGAGCGGCTTTGACGAATGGGTCTCGAGCCCGAACTTCTACGAGAACAATCCCCTCTTCTCTCATAACGGAAAGGTTATCGAGACAAAGGGGGAGAGCTCCGAAGTCACAGTCGATGCCGCCCTCAAATGGATCGGGAAGGTCTCAAAGGGAAACAAGCCATTCCTCGCGGTAATCTGGTTCGGCAGCCCCCACAGCCCCCATGTCGCCGCGAAGAAATACCTCGAGATGTACGCCAAACAGACCAAGGCGCAGGCCAACTTCTGCGGTGAGATCACGGGCATGGATGCGGCCATGGGGAAACTGCGAAAAGAACTGCGCAAGCTCGAGATCGCCGAAAATACCCTGCTGTGGTACTGCAGCGACAACGGCGCGCTCAAGCAGGGCTTCACGGCGGGGCTCTCAGGACGTAAGGGAAGTCTGCTCGAGGGAGGCATCCGCGTTCCGGCGATCATCGAATGGCCGGCGAAGATCAAGAAACCCCGGCGCACCTCGATGCCCTGCAATACCTCGGACATACTGCCCACCCTGCTCGAAATCGCCGGCGTCACCCTCGATAAGCCGCCGCCACTGGATGGAATCAGCATCGTGCCCCTGCTCAACGGAAAGATGAAGAGCAGGGAGAAACCGATGGGGTTCTGGGTCTTCCCTGAAAGGGGGCGAGGAAAAAAGAGCCGGCTCATGCTCGAAGAGCTCCGCGCGGAACAGAAGGCCGGCAAGCAGAAACCCGCCCCCCGCGAAGGCCTGGTGGAAAAACGCTACCCGCTCAACTCCTTCCCTGGCCCGGCGGCCTGGATCGATGGCGACTATAAGTTGATGCGCAAAACGAATAAGAAGAGCAAGCAGGGCGCCTACACTCTCTTCAACCTGGCCGCCGATACGGCTGAAAAGAAAGACCTGTCGAAAACTCAGACGGACAGAGTAAAGACCATGAAGGCCGCTCTGGCAGCCTGGCAGAAATCAGTGCTGCGAAGCCTCAACGGCGGGGACTATTCCCCCTGAATTCAGCGCGCGAACCGGACCTTCGCGACCATCCCTGACTGGAGAAACCCGGACAATGAGAAAGACCACCCCGACTGCAGTAAAATGGCCCCTCATCCTGCTGGCGATCCTCTTATTTTCAGGCGCCGCCGAGGCCGCTGCGAAACGCCCCAACATCATCATCATGATGGCCGACGATATGGGCTACAGCGACATCGGCTGCTACGGCAGTGAGAGCAAACCGCCGAACCGCGACGGTCTCGCCGTCGGCGGAGGCCGCCTGACGCAGTTCTACAATACCGGGCGCTGCTGCCCCACCCGGGCCTCGCTCCTGAGCGGTCTATACCCCCACCAGGCAGGCGTCGGCCACATGATGAACGACCGGGGTCTCGAGGGTTACCAGGGAGATCTCAACCGCAGCTGCGTCACCATCGCCGAGGTAATGAAGACCGCCGGCTACTCGACCTACATGTCAGGAAAATGGCATGTCACCAAGCACATCAAGCCGACCGGTCCCAAGGACAACTGGCCGCTGCAGCGCGGCTTCGACCGCTTCTTCGGGACCATCCATGGAGCCGGAAGTTTCTACGATCCGAATTCACTGACGCGGGACAACACGCAGATTGCCCCCGAAAACGAGGACTTCTTCTACACCGATGCGATCAGCGAGAACGCTGCCGGCTTTATCCGTGATCATGCCGCGGCGAAGAAGAACCCCTTCTTCATGTACGTCGCCTATACCTCACCACACTGGCCGATGCACGCACGCCCGCACAATATCGCCAAGTACAAGGGGCGCTACAAGAAGGGATGGGATGCGCTACGGGCAGAACGCCACGCCCGCATGATCAGGATGGGACTCGTCGATTCCTCCTGGAAGCTGACGCCCCGCGACCCGGGCGCTCCCGACTGGGACAAGGTCGACCTGAAACCCTGGTTTGAGCGCCGCATGGAGGTCTACGCCGCCATGATCGACTGCATGGACCAGGGAATCGGACGGATCATCGGAGCGCTGAAAGAAACGAAGCAATTCGACAACACCCTGGTGCTCTTCCTCGCCGACAACGGTGGCTGTGCGGAAGAGTTCGGCAGCAGGGGCAAGGAGACCCCGGACCCTGGGAGGCTGGCCTTTTGGCCACCGATGAAGAAGGGTGAACTCCAGACGGCCATGGTTCCCAGGGTAACCCGGGACGGACGGCCGCTGAGAAGAGGCCGCGGCGTGATGCCCGGCCCGGCCGACACCTACATCGCCTACGGGCTGCCCTGGGCGAACGCCTCGAACACTCCCTTCAGGCGCTACAAGCACTGGGTCCACGAGGGCGGCATCTCAACCCCGCTCATAGCCCACTGGCCTGCCGGGATTCCCAAAGAACGAAGAAACAAGTTCGAGCACCAGCCCGGACACCTGATCGCCCTGATGGCCACCTGTGTCGATGTCGGCGGAGCAACCTACCCCAATGAGTTCAACGGGAAAAAGATCACCCCCAGGCAGGGAGTCAGCCTCCAGCCGGCTTTCCTCGGAAAACCGCTCGGCCGCAACGAACCCATCTTCTGGGAGCACGAGGGCAACCGGGCTCTCCGTGATGGAAAATGGAAGCTGGTAGCAAAGGGGGCCAATGGCCCATGGGAGCTCTATGACATCGAGGCTGACCGCACCGAGCTGAACGACCTGTCTCAGAAACATGCGGAGAAGGCGAAGAGCATGGCCGGGAGATGGGAAGCCTGGGCCATCGCCGCGAAGGCGAAACCCTGGCCCTGGGGTCCGAAGAAAAAGAAGCCGGCAAAGGAAAAGAAGAAAAAATGATACGGACTCTGCAGCTCATCCTGCTTGCGGTACTGCTGGCGAGTGGAGCAGAACTTCTCGCTGCGCCCGCGAAGAGGCCGAACCTCGTCATCCTCGTCGCCGATGACCTCGGCTGGAACGATGTCGGCTACCACGGCAGCGACATCAGGACCCCCTCGATCGACCGCCTGGCGAAATCAGGTGTTCAGCTCGACCGCTTCTATGTCTGCCCGATCTGCTCTCCCACCCGGGCTGGGCTCCTCACCGGCCGCTACCCGCACCGCTTCGGCCTGCGCGACACTGTGATCCCGCCCTGGCGAAAGTTTGGCCTCGATCTTTCAGAGCAAACCCTCCCCGAGGTCTTCGCGAAAGCCGGCTACAAGCGCCGAGCCTGCATCGGCAAGTGGCACCTCGGTCACTACAAACGCGCCTACCACCCCATCGAGCGCGGCTTTACCCATTTCTACGGCCACTACAACGGCGCGATCGACTACTTCACCCATCTGAGAGAAGGCGAACGCGACTGGCACCGCAATTTCGAGCCCTCTGCCGATGCCGGCTACTCAACCGAGCTGCTCGGCGATGAGGCTGTCCGGTTTATCAAGGGCTCTCCCGAAGGAGAACCCTTCCTCCTCTACCTGCCGTTCAACGCTCCGCACGGTCCGCTGCAGGCGCAGAGAAAATACCTCGATGAATACGGCTACGATGAAAAGGCCGGAACCTTCAAGAAGAAGGGCGCGGCGAAAGACGACTATGGAGCGCAGGGACAGGGCAACCGCAAACGCCAGACCTTCGCCGCCATGGTCACGGCGATGGACACGCAAATAGGCCGCATCCTCGACACCCTCGATTCCGAGGGCCTGGCCGAAAACTCGATCGTCCTCTTCTTCAGCGACAACGGCGCCACCCTCAAGATCGGCGGCAGCAACAAGCCCCTGCCGGGAACCAAGCACACGGTGCGCGAGGGAGGAGTGAGAGTGCCGGCGGTGATCCGCTGGCCCGTGGGCCTCGAGAGTTCCCGCAAGCTCGACACCCTGATGGGTTACATCGATGTCCTGCCGACCCTGCGGGGACTCGCCGGGGGAGAAAAACCAGGCAGCGGCAAGCCGCTGGATGGAATCGATCTCAGCGGTGTTCTTCGAGGTAAGACCAAGGCTCCCGAGAGAACTTTCTATCTCGGCCAGAAGGCAGTCATCAGCCAGCAGTGGAAGCTCATCGATGGAAGGCTCTACAGGATCGATACCGACCCGACCGAGCAGAAGGATGTCAGCGCGGCAAACCCCGCTGTCCTCAGGCGCCTGTCGGATCAGCTGAAGGCGTTTGAAAAACTCGCCGGCAAGATCAAGGTCGCTCCCTACGGCAGCGGCCGTGAAGACTTCAAGGCTCCCGCGCTCTGGAGAATCGGAGCTGGGCCGGGAAAGAAATAAAGACGCGCGATGCCCGGACCCTCCGCCGAAAAGACCGTGCCACTCCTGACCCGGTTTCGAGCCGGGGACAGGGACGCCCTGGCCGAGTTATTGAACGACCCCTCCATAGCCGAGTTCACCTCGGTCCCACACCCCTATACCCGCGAGGACGCCGGCAGGTGGCTGCGGTTCGGCAACCAGACGACTCGAGAGCATGGGGAGGCCCGGCAATTCGCGATCCGCTGTGGCGATGAGTTGGCCGGCGGATTTGATTTCCGCCGTCTTCAACCGCAACAGAAAGGCGAGATCGGATACTGGCTCGGCTCGCCCTTTCGCGGGCTGGGAATCATGACCGAGGTCGTCGAGGCGGCCTGCCGGTACGCCCGGGAGCGCTGGGCTCTCGAACGCATCGAGGCCCTGGTCTATCCTCACAACCAGGCGAGCATCCGGGTCCTCGAAAAATCCGGCTTCAGCAAGGAGGAACTCCTGCGAGAGCATCTCAGGCGCGACGACGACCTGGTCGACGCCCTGCTCTTCGCCAGGACCTTCTGACTTTGGATATTTCAGCATCAGCGACACGGACCACTCCGGGCTGCGACGAGGTAAAGAGCCTGCTAACCCGGCCAGAAAAACCCAAGCCCTTAAATCGTTACGGGTTAAGGTTTTCCGGACCGTTTCCCCTTCCGAACGTTCAGCCCACCTGAAATAGCCGTTTTGCGGCTAAAAACTTGTATAGATGAGGTGTTTGCCTGCAATAAACTAATAGTGGCCCTTTTCAGGAGACGAAGAAACAACATGAGTAAGTTTTCAGCCTTATTCCTCTCTGTCCTCGTGCTGCTTTGTTGCTCCGCAAGCACCCTCCAGGCTCAAAAGCTCACGGCAAAGGAAAACGCCTTTTTCGAAAAGAGCGTTCGCCCCCTGCTGGCAAAGCACTGCTACAAGTGCCATTCGAAAAAAGCCACCAAGGTCAAGGGCGGCCTCTACCTCGACAGCCAGGCCGGCTGGATGGATGGCGGCGACTCCGGGCCTGCCATCGTAGCCGGCTCACCTGAAAAGAGCCTGCTGATCAGGGCCGTAAAATATGAAGATGAAGACATCGAGATGCCGCCCAAGGAAAAGCTCTCGGACTCCGAGATCGCTGTCCTCACCAGGTGGGTACGCATGGGGGCGCCTGACCCGCGCACCTCCGGCAAGGCCGACAGGCCCATCACACGATCCATCGATATCGCCAAGGGCCGCCAGTTCTGGGCCTTCAAAAAACCGACCAGTCCACCGCTTCCGGAAATCGCCAAAGCATCCTGGCCGCTGGGAACCATCGACCGCTTCATCCTGGAATCCCTCGAAGACAAGAAGCTGAGGCCCGCTCCCGACGCGGGCCGCGCCCCGCTCATCCGGAGGGTCACCTACGATCTCACCGGGCTTCCCCCTACCCCGCAAGAGGTCGAGGCCTTCCTCGCCGACAAGTCTCCCAAGGCCTTCGAGACCGTTGTCGACAGGCTGCTGGACTCAAAGCGTTTCGGCGAGCGCTGGGGGCGTCACTGGCTCGATATCGCCCGCTACGGTGAGTCAACCGGCCGGAGCAGGAACTACCCCTTCACCTTCGCCTGGCGCTACCGCGACTACGTGATTGATTCTTTCAATGCCGACAAGCCCTACGACAAGTTTCTCACTGAGCAGATTGCCGGCGACCTGCTGGCGAAAAAGAGCTCGGCTAACAGGCGGGACAACCTCGTAGCCACCGGCTTCCTCGCCATGGGCACCAAGGACCTCAACGAGCGCAACCGAGAGCAATACCTGATGGACAACATCGATGACCAGATCGATACGACGACCCGCTCGGTGCTCGCCCTCACCGTGAGCTGCGCCCGCTGCCACGACCACAAATTCGATCCGATCCCGACGAAAGACTACTACGCGCTGGCGGGCATCTTCGAGAGCACCGAGATCCTCTCGGGGCTCAATTCCAGGGCCCAGAAGGGTGGCTACAAGGCCACCAGCAAGCTCATCGCCCTGAGCAATAAGGTACAAGCCGAACCCTCAAAGCCCACCAGGACGGATATTCAGAATAAAAAACTGCAGGAACGTCTCGCGGAACTGCGCGGTGAGATGAAGGGGGAACAGCGAGCCCTGATCGCTCTGAACAAGAGGGGCGGAAAGAAAAAGCCGAAGGATCGCCGCGCGGCGTCCGAGCTCGCCAACGAACGCCAGGAACATCAAAAGCGGGTCCAGGAGCTCAAAAAGGAAATCCAGGAAGTCAGCAGGTCGATCAAGAAGAAGAAGAACAAGGGCGGAGGCGCCGCCCCGACCGGCGACTACGCTATGGGCGTCAGCGACGCCGCCCGATCCGTCAACAGCAGAATCCGCATCCGCGGCGAGGTGTCCAATAAGGGCAGCGAGGTCTCCCGCGGCTTCATCCAGGTCCTCTCGGGGAAGAAGCGCCCCCACTTCGGCACCACCTCCAGCGGTCGGCTCCAGCTGGCAAGCTGGCTCACCAGCGAAGAAAACCCGCTGACCGCGCGAGTCATGGTCAACCGGGTCTGGCACCACCTCTTCGGACGTGGAATCGTTCGCACGGTCGACAACTTCGGCGAGACCGGTGAGCGCCCGACCCATCCCGAGCTTCTCGACCACCTTGCCGTGAACTTCCAGAAAGACGGCTGGTCCATCAAACGCCTCATCCGCAAAATGGTCCTCAGCCATACCTATCGAATGAGCTCAGAGTTCAGCAAGGCGCATTACGCCATCGATCCGGGCAACGAACTGCTCTGGCGCATGCGGCAGAAGCGTCTCGATGCGGAGAGCCTGCGGGATTCGATGCTCGCAATAGGCGGCGAGCTCGACCTGGCGAGACCTGCCGGCTCACCCGTCATGCAGCTGCCGATTGGCGAGATCGGAAGGACTCTCTCCCGCGTCAGGGGAAAACTGGACGGCAATTACAGGAGCGGCTACCTGCCGATCATGCGCAGCTTTGTACCGCAGATCCTGCAGACCTTCGACTTCGCCGAGCCCAGCATGGTGAAGGGGAACCGTGACGTGACGACCGTGTCCACCCAGGCGCTCTACCTGATGAACAATCCCTTCGTGATGAGACAGTCCCGAAACCTCGCCAGGAGCCTGCTCGAGCGAGAGGACCTCAACACAGCGGGACGGATCAAGCTGGCCTACCAGCTCGCTCTCTCCCGCGCCCCTGACACCTTCGAGGCCATCAGGGCGATGACCTATCTCAAGGGCTTTGAGAACAAACCCGGGAAAACCAGCGGGAAAGACCCCGAGCTGAACGCCCTGAGCAGTCTCTGCCATGCCCTCTTCTCCACAGCGGAATTCCGCTATCTCAACTGATCACCTTCAAGACAAAGAACCATGAATAAAAAACCCGCTATCGCGCCCCAGGAAATCAACGGAATGCTCTCGCGGAGAAGCCTCCTGCAGACGGCCTCCTGCGGATTCGGCTACATGGCCCTGATGGGACTTTGCGGTGAGGCCGCCGCGCGCGACGACACCTACAAGAACCCCCTCGCGGTTCGCCCCTCTCACTTCAAGCCCAGCGCCAAGCGGGTGATCTTCCTCTTCATGCAGGGCGGCCCCCCGCAGGTAGATACCTTCGATTACAAACCCCAGCTGCAAAAAAACGG
>JAKUSY010000709.1 GCA_022451445.1 Planctomycetota bacterium | reverse complement strand
CCCGCTGGTAAGTAAGGAAGCCATCGGGATCGGTGGAGTTGTTGACCTCGATCACCGGAAGATCAGCAACCGAGGGAATGTTCCAGGGTTCCGCGCCGTTGGCCAGGTAGCCATCGGAGAGATAGATCACCGGCACCATGTAGGTCACCGCGATGCGGGTCGCCTCGAGCGCCATGGTGAAGCAATCCCCTGGCGATTGCGGCGCCACGATCGCCACGGGGCACTCACCGTTGCGACCGAACATCGCCTGCAGCAGGTCGGCCTGCTCCGTCTTGGTCGGCAGGCCGGTCGAGGGCCCCCCCCGCTGGACGTTGATGATGATCAGCGGCAGCTCGGTCATGACCGCCAGGCCGATGGCCTCGGCCTTGAGGGCGACCCCGGGGCCACTGGTGCCGGTGAGGCCGATCGCCCCTCCGAAGGAGGCGCCGATGGCGGACCCGACAGCGGCCATCTCGTCCTCGGCCTGGAAGGTCCTGACTCCGAAATGCTTGAAGGTCGCCAGGCCCTCGAGAATAGAGCTCGCCGGAGTGATCGGGTAGCTGCCGTAAAAAAGCGGGCGCTGGGCAAGCTTCGACGCAGCGACGAAACCAAGCACCGTGGCCTGGTTGCCCATCAGCATGCGATAGGTTCCCGGCTCGAGCTTCGCCTTGCCGACCTTGAAGCGGCCGGTAAAGACCTCGACGGTGTCGGCGTAATTGTAGCCGGCCCTCAGGGCCTTCTTATTGGCCTCGAACACCTCCTCCAGCTTGCCGAATTTTTTCTCCATCAGAGCGAGCGTCGTTTCGAGTGGACGGTCGTACATCCACAGCATGATTCCGAGCGCGAACATGTTCTTGCAGCGACCGGCGAGCTTGTGGCTGATCCCCGTATCCTTGACCGCCTCGAGCGTCAGGCTGGTGAGCGGAACGGCATGCACATCGTAGCCCTCGAGATCGCCGGTCTCGCGCGGATCTTCCGCGTAGCCCGCCTTCTTGAGGTTGTTCTTCCGGAAGGTGTCGGAGTTGAGGATGATCGTGCCGCCGCGGGCGAGATCCCGGAGGTTGACCTTGAGGGCCGCCGGGTTCATCGCCACCAGGACCTCCGGGGTGTCGCCGGGAGTCATGATCTGCAGCGAGCTGAAGTTGAGCTGGAAACCGCTGACCCCGGGCAGGGTGCCGGCGGGGGCGCGAATCTCGGCAGGGAAGTCCGGCAGGGTGCTGATGTCGTTGCCGACAAGGGCCGAGTTGTGGGTGAAAAACGACCCCGTTATCTGCATTCCATCGCCGGAGTCTCCGGCAAAACGAACGATCACATTGTCGACGACCTTCGGATCGGAATCGCCGGGTTTGCCATCCTGTAAAGGAGAAGCTCTAGTCTCGACTACCATCTTACCTTTATTACCTACGGGTGCAGGACCAAGGGCCGGAAGGCTGCCTCGATCGGCCCACCTAAGGGAATTCTAACCCCCGTAACGCTCCATTTCTCTTACTGCAGAAAAAACCGGGTCGTGTTTGTTCGAGTCTTATCAGCCCCCTTCGCGAGTGGCAATGAACTGATCCTGCTCCAGGTCCGGCGGCAGGTTGAGTACTTCCATCGGAAAATATTCCGCCAGGTAACCGATGAGATCCTGGGTGGATACTATCCCCGCGAGCTTCCCGGATGCATCGACGATGGGAAGATGCCGGTACCCTCCCTCGGTCATCAACCGGACAGCTTGATCGATGGTCTCATCCGAGGCCAGGGTGATCGGTGAGGAAGTCATGATCTCTTCGATGGGGCTGTCGAGTCCTCCTTCAAGGGCCTCCAGCTTATAGAGATAGTCTCTCTCGGTAA
>JAKUSY010000708.1 GCA_022451445.1 Planctomycetota bacterium | reverse complement strand
CTCGTTGGAGGCGTGCTCAAACGTCTCGATGATGAGGGTCTCGCCGACAAGACGCTGGTCATCTTTATCGGCGATCACGGCAGGTGCGAGGTTCGCGGCAAGCAATTCCTCTATGATTCGGGGGTTCAGGTGCCGCTGATCATCCGCTGGCCCGGGCATATCAAGCCGGGGACGGTCAACGAGGATCTCGTCAGTTCCATCGATGTCACGGCCACGGTTCTCGCCGCTGCGGGGGTTGGCGTTCCGAAGTGGATGCACGGGCGCGATCTCTTCGATGAGAAGGCTCCCAGGCGCGATTACGTCATGCTCGCTCGCGACAAGATGGATGCCACCCATGACTCCATGCGCGGCTGCCGTGACAAGCGCTTCAAGTACATCGACAACCTCATGTCCGAGCGCGCCTGGTGCCAGCTCAATGAGTACAAGGAGAGATCGTATCCCGTGCTGGCGCTCCTGAACGTCATGCACCTCAAGGGTGAGCTGAACGAGGTGCAGGATCGCTTCATGAAGGCGACCAAGCCGGAGGAGGAGCTCTTCGATATCGTCGCCGACCCCTTCGAGACGAAGAATCTCGCCTCCGATCCGAAGTACAAGGCCGACCTCGAGCGCATGCGCGGGGTGGTGATGACCTGGCGCAGGGAGATCGGCGACCCGGGAGTCAGCGAGAGCTTCCGCAAGGGCGGCTGGTCAAGCAAGTATCCCACCCGCAGCCTCGAGAATTGGGAGAAGATGCTCGCCCAATGGGAGGAACGCGTGATGAGTCCCACGGGCCTCGGCGGCGGCCAGGGAAAGAAGAAAAACAGGAAGAAGGCTCCCCGGCAGAAGAAGGCCGAGGAGAAGAAAGAATAGGTTTCCTACTTCTTCGCGCCCCGCTTCTTCAGCGGCACCATGATGTCGAAGGCATCGATGTAGATTTCCTTTCCCGACTCCATGGTGCATTTGAACGTGTGCTTGCCCGGACGCAGGGCCTCTTTCAGGGGGAGCTCCTTGTAGCGCTCGATTCCCTTGATCCAGGTGTTCACCTTTCCCGACACCTCCTGTGGGGTCCCCTCATCGATGACCCAGCGGAACACCCCGCCGTTGAAGGTTCGCGCTCCGACCCAGGTTATCCCGGTGCCCTCGAAGGTGAAGCTGGCCGTGTCACCATGGGTGGTGGTCAGGACCGCTATTTTTTCGCTATAGGCCGGATTCCTTTCCGTTTCCCAGGAGCCCTTCAGCTCGAGGGCGGCATGCTCGACCCGCCGCAGCCTGGTCGGCTGGCCGAAGATCTCGCGCAGCCAGGCGAAGACCGAGGCCAGATCCCCGGCGGAGACGGCCGTCTCGAGGTTCTCCGGCATGAGTGACTTGCCGGCGGCCTGCATCAGCTTGATGTCCTTTCTGAGCACCGTCGCCGTATTCCCCTCGGCCCAGCGCAGCATGACGCTGGTGGGGGACTCCGAGGCGACGACCCCGCTGAAGGTCCGGCCGCTCTTCGTTACCAGGGTATAGGTGTCGAAACCCGCGGTGATGATGCCGCTGGGGTTCAGGACATCGAGCAGGAGTGATTCGTCAGGCCGGTTTTTCGCCTGGGCGAGGTCCGGTCCTATCGCGTGTCCCGCGCCGGCGACCTGGTGGCACTTGGCGCATTGGGCGAGGAAGACCTCCCTGCCGCGGATCGGATCTGCCGGACCGTCGAGGGCGGCGGTATATTTTTCGATGACCTTTTCCCTGTCTTCGCCCACGCGTATTTCATCGATCACCTTCCTGGCCCTTTCACTCAATACGGAGTCCGGATTTTTCAGCCGCCTGTCGATGCGAAGCGCGTTCAGGCTCTGG
>JAKUSY010000707.1 GCA_022451445.1 Planctomycetota bacterium | reverse complement strand
GGCCAGGGCTCCGGCGGGGAACGGCCCGTTCACCTGCGCCGCCGCCAGGAGGCCCATGCTGACGAGGACCCTGCCGGCCAGGATATTCTCGACCACCTCGCCTACATCGATGCGACGAGGATCATCCGTCGAGCTGCGAATATAGGTCCTGCAATGCCCCACGGGCTGGGCGACCGTATGTGAATCGCTGCCGGCGACCGCCGTCAGCCGGTGGCCGGCGTTGAGCAGGGCGAACCAATCGGAAAAGTTTTCGTACGCTTCCTTTTCCAGGGTCTTGCCGTTGATGACCTCCACCGCGTCGAGCCCGAGCCACTGGCGCCCTCCAGCGAGCTCGCCCGAGACCGGGTCCAGACCAAGCTTGCCCCAGGGGCCCTTCTTGAAGCCTTCGCGGCGCGGATGATTGCAGATCACCACCCGGACCCCCGGCGTGGCCCGCACGGCCTTGAGCAGCCTGTCCCAGTCATCATGCTTGTGGTTCGCGGGCTTGGAATTCTTGTCGGCCGGAAAGGCGTTGAAGTGGCCGAGGGAGGTGGTGAACTCATTGCCGACCACTGACTGGTAGTGACCGCCGGAGCCCGCCTTGGAGGTCCAGGAGCTGTAGTCGGTATGGTGGTTGTGGTCGGTGGCCACCGCCACCTCGATGCCCTCTCCCGCTATGGTCACGACGCGTTCCGCGACGCTGGCATCTCCGTGCCCGGAGTAGGTCAGCGTGTGAATATGGGTATCGCCGGCAAGGTAACCCGAGGTGTCGACCTCCCTCTCGAGGGTAAGCTCGACACGCCTCTTCTCGCCAGGCGACAGGTCCGCCCGCGCCATACCGAGCCCGTACTCGAAGCCCCGGGTCGCATACACCCTGTATTTGCCGGGCTTGAGGGCCAGGTCGAGCCGGCCGGTGAGGGTATAGACCGTCCCCTTTCTCAGGGCCCGCTTCGAGCTCTTCTCGAGCTTCAGCTCCGCCGGCTCCTCCACGATCCTCGCCTCCTTCGACACCAGGCGTACCACGGTGAGGCGGCAGGGCAGCCCCTGGCCCGGCTGCTCCTTCGAGGTCACGACAATCTCGAGCTCCGCCAGGCGCTTCATGGCGGCCACCGAGCGGGCGTGGAGAACGAAGGGGCCGATGTAGAGGTCGTCGGTGCTCTTCTCCTCGTATTGCACGACAAGCACGTTGCCGGTCTTCTTCAACAGGCCGGCAGGCACCTTCAGGTATTGGACATTTTCGCCCTTGCCGCCCTTGCCCTTCACCAGGCCGCCCAGCCGCCTGGAATTGAGCGTGACTCCGCATTTTGAGTTCACGTCACCCGACTTGACCTCGAGCGCGCTCTCCGACTTGTTGGGCTCGGCGGCGAACCTGAGGCTGATCTTCTTCCCATTGTGCGGCTTGACGCGGGTGAAGGCCTTCCAGTTCTTCTTCTCATCATTTCCCAGGTGGAAGACCTCGTCGCTGATGACCTTCGCGCCCTTGCCCTGGGGGGCTCCGCGCGCCAGGGGCGACGGCAGGAAACGAAGGCCCCCGGCCGCCCAGAGGCAGCAGAGCAGAAGCGGGAGGCCGGCGTTCTTTTTCATGCGAAAGGAGCTCCTTGGCAGGAAGACGGGGTGAACCGGGAATTATACCCGTGACCGGGGACTGGTGCAGTCGTTCACGAAAGGTTTAGCGGCGCAGCGGAGCGTTTTCCTGAAGGTATCTTTCCTGCCCCGGGAGCGAATAGAATGGGTCTCCGCCCCTGTCGGGCTGAATCCAAACGGGCTGTACGGAAAAAACGAGGTCGAAACGACATGCTCTCAAAACTCCAGCGCGCCGCCGCCGCGGCGCTCGTTCTCCTGGC
>JAKUSY010000706.1 GCA_022451445.1 Planctomycetota bacterium | reverse complement strand
AACATCGGTCGCTCCCTCCTGCCCGTGGTGGACGAGATCGCCGAAGAGGATTGGGTCATTCTCGAGCTCTCAAGCTTCCAGCTCGCCGATCTCGACTCCCTCGACCAACGCCCCGCGAACTCGCTCATCACCAACCTCTCGGAAAACCACCTTGACTGGCACGGCAGCTACCACGACTACCTCGAGGCCAAGCGGGAGATCCTGCTGCCGGGCCCCCCGCCCGACCTCGCTGTTCTGAACCTCTTTGACCCGGTCCTGCAGGAATGGGCAGCGGAAACCTCCCGCCAGCTGGCGACCGTATCGCCGCCTGGAGGAGAAAGCGATGGAGTGACCGTGGAGCTCGGATCCGGCAGCATCAGCGCCAGCGGCTCAGGCGGGGAGGTGAAGCTGTTCACCCGTGAGGAGCTCCAGCTTCGCGGAAACTTCAACCTGCTCAACGCGGCGACCGCGGCGGCCGCCGCCGCGGCGAGGGGGAGCGAGCCCGCGGAAATACTGGAGGCCGTCCGTTCCTTCAAGGGAGTCGAGCATCGCCTCGAGCTGGTTGGAACCTTCGAGGAGGTCGAGTATTTCAATGACTCGATCGCCACGACCCAGGAATCGACCATCGCCGCCCTGGAGAACCTGGGCCCCGATGTCATCCTGATCTGCGGAGGCAAGAGCAAAGGATGCGGATTTGATGCGCTGGCGGAGACCGCCATTCGAAAAAGCCGGCACGTGGTGCTGCTGGGAGAAACAGCCGCGGAAATCGAGGCGGCAATCGAGACCCGCCGGACCGGGAACCCCGGGATGAGCAGGGCGGCCGATCTCAACGCCGCGGTCGAAAGAGCCGCTCAATTGGCGCGGCCCGGAGACTGTGTCCTGCTCTCTCCCGCCTGCCCCAGCTATGACCAGTTTCGAAATTTCGAGGAGCGCGGCGAAAAATTCCGCCATCTCATCCGGGAGAGATTTGCTGAATAAATGCTCCGAGATGCTGAATCCCCGCTTCAGAGCAGTTAATATGTAGTTTCACGGTGGAGTTTGAACTGCCAGGAGACGACATGAACCTTCTCAAATACTCGACAGGCGCCTCACTTGCGCTGCTCATCGCCCTCGCGGCGGTGCTTTTCTCCATGAGCCCCGGGCCGGCGAGCGGCAGCCCGGCAAGCGCCCAGGAGGAAAAACACGGCGGTGACATCATCTTCGAGGTGAAGAAGAACAAGCAGAAGCTCGAGCACTCGATCTTCAGCCACCAGCTTCATCTCGATGCCGGCTCGACCTGCAAAGATTGTCACAACGACAAGGTCTTCAAGCGTGAGCGCAAGCTCGGCAATAATAAGTTCACCATGAAGGACATCATGGCGGGCAAGGCCTGCGGAGCCTGTCACAACGGCCGCACCCTGGTGAAGGGCAAAGCCGTCTTCCATCCCAAGAACAACTGCAAAAAATGCCACACGGCGAAGTTCCGCAAGAAACGCCGCTGAGCGCCGCCGAATGAGGCCAGCTGAAAACCGTACAGGATCTGTGCGCCCGTTCCGCTTCCGGCACCTCCATCCCCCCGCCCGCCACCCGTCGTCTCCCGCGTTATCCCTTACAGAGAAAGTACTTGGATGAATGCTCCGGTTCCGGCACGAGTATTGAATAGTCTTTTACCGAAAGCGAATAACGAACTTCATTCGCTGCGAAAAAAGACCTGAACAGTACAAAGAGGAGCGAGACGGCGAAAGCCCCGCATTTCATGATCACCAGGCCGCCCCCCTGGCCTGCTGCGCGACCCGATACGACCCGACCCATCGACCGACAACCCTCCGGTTCTCCCCGCGCCGCCTCGCTCCTCCCTCCCCTTACT
>JAKUSY010000705.1 GCA_022451445.1 Planctomycetota bacterium | reverse complement strand
TCATTCAACCTGTACTCGGCTGACCCGGAAAACTTCAGGAAGCTCTCCGGCCCCTGGAAGCCAGCCCAGCCCCTGACCACCAGCTACCAGGTGCTCATGGAGCCGCCGGTGATCGCCGGCCGCATCTTCTGGCGCACCGAGGCCGGTACAGTGGTTTGCTACGATCTGAGGAAGCAATGAAGAAAGCGCTGTCCATCCTGTTCGTTTCCATAACGTTGCAGGCAGCCGAGAATTTTCCGCCCGGATGGCTTCCCTTGTCTTCGCTCGACAGCAAGCCGACCTGGAGCGAAATCCGCGAAGTAAAGGACCGCATCCAACTCTATCTGCCCAATGGCGACAAACCCGTTCGGGGCGTATTCGTCTGCTACGTCTTCCACAGCGGTGACCCCCGCGAGTTGGCTGATCTATGGGACTTCGCCCTCGTCACCGTGCCATGGCCGTTCGAGTACGACCTTGGTCACAACGACAAGCGAAACGGGCGCTACAAGCTCGGCCACCCGGTCCAGGACATGGGACTGCTGCTGCGGTACCTCGATCATGCAGGCAAAGCAAAGGGGCATCCCGAATTGTCCAGCGCTCCCATCGTCGGCTGGCTTGGGCAAAACGGGTCGCGCTTGTGTGCCGACCTCTATGCACGCGCTCCCGAGCGGGTTCTTGCCTGGAGCGATTCCTTTCCCAACCGGCTGAGGCAATATCCCGAGCTGACGAAGAAGGTACCCTTCCCCTTCGCCTGGGAAATCTCCAAGGCCGACCTCAAGAGCGGGACGCGCACCTATAAGAAGGACAAGAACCCGCCTGCCGACCTGAGTTGCCGAGCCAGCACCTACGGCTTTCAGCACGGCATCTACTCGAAGTTCAATTTCTTCATGTTCTATCTCGACCGCTGCATCCGGGCGCGCATGCCGGAGATGATGCCGGCCGCCGGAGAGCCGGTGAAACTTAAGCCGATGTTGCGTGAGAACGGCTGGGTCGGTGACTTCGATCCCATAGGCTCATGGAACCCGATTGCCCCTGCCAGGTCGGACAAACTGAACCATGCCAGGTATCCCGTTTGGTTTCCGGACGAATACACCGCATGGTCGTGGCGCTCCTACCACTCTTCCTGCACCGACCTGGAAATCATCGGCCCGAAGCGCCCCTATGCAAAGATCGACGGCAAGTGGGGCGGCAAGGGAGCCTGCGGCCTCGGTTACGGAGGGTTTCTCTCGGCAAGCGAAACCCACACGCTGTCGGCGAGCGTCAAGGGAGACTACAAAAAGGTCATGTTTCACGATGGCAACAGGGTTCTGGGTGAAACCACGGATCAACCCTGGACTCTGCCGGCAAGGAAGCTCCAACCCGGGCTACGTGTCCTCTTTGCCGTCGGCGTAAAGGCCGATGGTTCCAGCTCGGCGAGCCGACCGGCCATCGTGATCGTGAAATGAGCGGCCATCCAAACAAACGCCAGTCAGCGATAGGCACATTTTGACACCCTAAGCGATGCCCCGGGCGATAAGCAACTATGGGGCCACCCTCTCCTTGCCCCCGCCCATGGCCTCGCATAGGCTATTGGCTGGGTTTGACTGATTCATTGTGAGGGTATAGACATGAAACGCATTGTCGTGTTCGCAGTAACAATGACACTGACCCTGGGTCTGCTTGGCTCAATCAGTTCGGCCTGGGCGGCCACGGCCGCATTTTGCGGAAAGGTAACGGCGGTAAAAACAGCGGCGGCCAAGCAGAAGGACACGCTCACTCATTTCACGATCGAGATCGACTACTTCGACTATATCAGCCGGGGGAAGTTCGGTCGCCACTCGAAGGTCGGTGAGTCGATTGACCAGAGGGT
>JAKUSY010000704.1 GCA_022451445.1 Planctomycetota bacterium | reverse complement strand
AAATTCTTCCTTCCTCGATCAATAGGCGCATGTACCGGAAAAAGAAGGTCAGCAGCAGGGTTCGGATATGAGACCCATCCACGTCCGCATCGGTCATGATGATAACCTTGCCGTAACGCAGCTTGGAGATGTCAAACTCATCCCCGATACCGGTTCCAAGGGCGGAGATGATCGTCTGGATTTCCTGATGGCCAAGCACCTTGTCGATCCGCGTCTTCTCAACATTGATAATCTTGCCTCGGATGGGCAGGATCGCCTGGAATTCACGCACTCGCCCCTGCTTGGCCGAGCCGCCAGCGGAATCGCCCTCAACGATAAAAACCTCGGTCTGGAAAGGATCCCGGCTGGAACAGTCAGCCAGCTTGCCGGGGAGGCTCCCGCTGGAGAGGGCCGTTTTTCTCCGCGCCATGTCGCGCGCCTTGCGGGCCGCCTCGCGGGCGATGCGGGCATCAACCGCCTTCCGGCAGATCGCCTTGGCGGTCGGAGGATTCTCGGCAAGGTAATTGGAAAGCCCCTTGTTGACAATCTGCTGGACGGCCCCCTTTACCTCCGTATTGGAAAGCTTGCCCTTCGTCTGGCCCTCGAACTTCGGGTCAGGCACCTTGACGCTGACGATCGCGACCAGCCCCTCGAGGTAGTCCGCCCCATCAGGCGCATCCTCCTTCTCCTTGATGACCTTATTGTCCCGGGCGTACCTGTTCAGCGTCTGTGTCAGGCCGGACTTGAATCCGCTAAGGTGTGTACCGCCATGCTCGGTGCCAATGTTGTTGGCGAAGGTGTAGATGCTGTCGGAGGAATAGTCCCGGTTGTACTGGAAGGCGATCTCCACCTTGACGCCGGAACTTTTATCCGCGTTCTCGAAATAGACGATGCTGTCATGCACCGTCTCTTTCTTGCGGTTGAGATACTCGACGTAATCCCTGATTCCATTTTCGTAGCAGAACTCTTCTGACTTTCCGTTGCGATCATCGGCGATCGAGATCTTGATCTTCCGGTTCAAAAAGGCGAGCTCGCGGCACCTCTTGGCCAAGGGGCCATACTGGAATTCAACCGTTTCCATGATGGTCGCATCCGGCTTGAAGCGAATCCTGGTTCCGCCCTTGTCGGTATCGCCCGCCATCTTAACTGGGCCGATCGGCTCAGGCGCCCGGCCATCGCCCTCACCCTTGAGCTCATAGCGCTGGGTGTAATGCTCGCCGTTGCGATAAACATCTACCGTGAGCCATTCGCTCAGGGCGTTCACCACCGACACGCCCACACCGTGCAGGCCGCCGGAAACCTTGTAGCTTTTATGGTCGAACTTGCCTCCGGCATGGAGCGTCGTCATGACCACGTCGAGGGCATCGCCACCCGACTCATGCGCCCCCACAGGTATCCCGCGGCCGTTATCTTCTACAGAAATGCTGCCATCATCATGAATGCGAAGACTGATGGCGTTGCAATAGCCGGCCATCGCCTCGTCGATACTGTTGTCAATCACCTCGGTCACGAGATGCTCAAGGCCCTTGATGTCGGTGCCGCCGATGTACATATCGGGACGCTTTCTCACCGCCTCGAGGCCTTCGAGGATCTTGATGTTGCTGGCCCCGTAATCCGCCTTGCCTTCGGCCTCGGGAGTCTCGGTGGTCTCAGCGGCTTTTGCAGATGACGTCATGTGTTCGTCTCAAAATTTCCTGCCCGGAAACGAATATCCTGCAGGTTTGGAAAGCCCTCGCTCTGACGCAGCGAGCTCATGAGCGCCTCGCGTTAATAGGCCGACAATTCTCCACGCAGGGGGGCCGATTCGACCTCGACCACTAGGGTTCCTCCCCTGAGATCCACGACTCTCGTTCTCTCG
>JAKUSY010000703.1 GCA_022451445.1 Planctomycetota bacterium | reverse complement strand
ACCGCTGAGGGAGGCGTTGTGAGGAAGATTGCCGTCATTATCGTCAACGTACATATGCCAGCACACCTGAAGCTGCCGGTAGTTGTTCAGGCAGGAAATTTGGTGGGCCTTTGCCTTTGCTTTGCCGAGCGCCGGGAGCAGAAGGCTCGCGAGGATGGCGATGATCGCGATGACGACCAGCAACTCGATAAGCGTGCAGCCACGGTTGGTCATGCCGCGGGGCGCATCTATGTGAAGCAATGTTTTCATCGGATTTATGGTTTGCGTAACGGCTGAAAGATGCGAAAGATCGTTGGCACCTTCAACAAAAAACCGAATTAAAGTGGACAGGGCAGGGGGTAAGTCAATAAATTTGCACGTCAAACGGTGATTTCCTTTGAAGACATTCGATCGTTCACCCTCATCCGGCCTTCGGCCAGCTACTCCCTGAGGGAGAAGGAATCATGTGGGGAGAGCTTGACCAAGCTCCCTCTCCCAGCGGGAGAGGGCCGGGGTGAGGGAGAACGCAAACGACCCATGCAACGATTCTGGCAAATCGCCCTTGCCAGTTGCCTCCTATTTGTGCCGCTTGGCCAAGCGGGGTTCGCGCAGAACACTGGCGCGAACGAGACACGGAAAGCCATCGAGCAGGGGGCGCAATTTCTCTACAAAAACCAGAATCCAGCCGGTTGGTGGTCCAGTTCCGAGCTGCCGGCGCTGACCGCCCTCGCGTTGGTGGCGCTGGAAATGGCGGACGTGGCCAAGCTGGACGCGAAGTACGGCTCCGAGCGGCGGCGCGCGCTCGACTTCATCGCCGGGTCGGCCAAGCCGAACGGCTCGATTCACCGCGGGCTGCTCGTGAACTACAACACCTCCTGTTCGTTGATGGCGTTGTCGCTCGCTGATGAGCCGCGATTCCGCCCGTTGATCGTCAAGGCGCGCGCCTACATCGCCTCCTCCCAGATTGACCTTGGCGAAAAGGGCAAATGGGACAATCCGCACGACGGGGGGGTCGGTTACAACAGCAAGTATGATCACTCAGACATGAACAACACGCTCATGGCCGTCGAGGCGATGCGAATGTCCGAGCTGGCCCTGCGCCATCCGGACAAGCCCGATCAGACGCTGGAAAGCGATCTTGACTGGAAGGCGCTCGAGCATTTTCTCGCCAGTTGTCAAAATCTGCCCGAGCGCAGCGACAACCCCAACCTGTCGAATACGCCCGAGGATCGTGGTGGGTTCATCTATCATCCCGGCGAAAGCAAGGCAGGGGGGGGTGTCGATGAGGAAACCAAGCGGGTGGCCCTGCGCTCCTACGGCTCAATCAGCTACGCCGGAATGATGAGTTTCGCCTATGCCCGGGTCGGCCGCGACGACGAGCGCGTGAAGGCTGTCATCGACTGGCTTGGCCGTAACTACACGCTCGACGAAAACCCCGGCATGGGAGCGGAGGGCGTCTACTACTACTACCACCTCATGGCCAAGGCGCTCCGAGCGCAGGGCGTGAAACAACTGGACGGCCCAGGAGGCAAAGCGATCGACTGGCGCAAGCAACTCGCCGCCAAGCTCATCTCGTTACAGAAGCCGGACGGCTCATGGCAAAACCCAACCAGGCGCTGGATGGAAGGTGACCCCAACCTAACCACTGCCTATGTGCTGATGGCGTTGGCGTTGATCGAAAGGGACTAATACGGATGATGAAAAAAAGCCCCCTCTTCATATCCAGCAAAACAGGCAAGGATCCCCTCAACAGAACGGGGCAATTACCGGCCTTGTTTCTTTGCTTGGGAATCCTCTTTGCGGTGGCGCCCGCCCCACCTCCTGCGCAAGACGCGAGCCATCGTTACGAAGGCCGGATTATACGCGACAC